>CANJOG010000231.1 GCA_947475475.1 Acetobacteraceae bacterium | reverse complement strand
CCCGAGATAGGCTCATGATCGGCCATTCAGTGACCGACGGTCGTTAGTCAATGCGTTGGCATGACTTTCAATGGCCAGCAAAGAGCCTTGATCATTTTTCAGCTCTCAGTGGTATCCGGTCCCGGCATCCACCCACCCAACCCCGGGGCGTTCGGTATGAGTGGATCCATGCCCCGTCGTCAGGGCAGAGCGCTGGCCTTCCTACCGCGCCGTGTAGCCGCCATCGATGGGCAGGGTGACGCCGTTGACGTAGCTGGCGGCTGGGGAGGCGAGGAAGAGCACGGTTTCGGCGATTTCCTCGGAGAGTCCGAAGCGGGCGGCGGGGATTTTGTCGAGTTCGGATTGCTCGCGCTCGGAGCCGCGCACGCCTTGGGTCAGCGGTGTGATGGTGATGCCCGGCGCGATGGCGCAGCAGCGGATGCCGAGATGGGCGTAATCGTCGCAGACATTCTTGGTCATGCCGACAACGCCGTGTTTAGCGGCCACATAGGCGATGGATTGCTGCATCGAGATCAGGCCGCAGACCGAGGCCGTGTTGATGATGACGCCGCCGCCGGTTGTCAGCATGGCGGGGATTTCAGCGCGGATGCAGTTGAAGACGCCGGTGAGATTGATGCCGATGACTTTGTCCCAGGCGGCGAGCGGATAGTCGCCGGCGCCTTGGCGTCCGCCATAGGGGCCGCCAGAGATGCCGGCATTGTTGAAGGCGATGTCGAGCCTGCCGAAGGCGGCGACGGCGCGGTCGACCAGGGCGGAGCAGGCTTGGGCATCGGCGACATCGGCTTCCTGGAAGATGGCTTGGCCGCCTAGCGCGGCACATTCGGCGGCAGCGGCGGCGCCGGACTCGGCATTCCAGTCCGACAGCAGGAGCTTGGCGCCTTTGCGGGCGAAGGCGCGGGCGGTGGCCAGGCCGATGCCGCTGCCGGCGCCGGTGATGAGCACGGATTTGCCGGTGAAGTCGCTCATGAGATTTCCTCGCTTCTTATTGGCCGGCTGTGTGCGCGCGTTGGATCAGTCGGTGAGCTCGACCACCACGGGGACATGATCGGAGGGCTGGTCCTCGCCGCGTTCGCGCCGTTCGATACTGACGCTGGCGAGGCGTTCGCCGAGTGTGGGGGAGAGCAGCACATGGTCGATGCGCAGGCCGAGATCGCGCGGCCAGGCGCCGGCCTGGTAGTCCCAGAATGTGTAGGCGGTGCCGGTTGGTTGCAGTGCGCGGACGGAATCGAGCAGGCCCAACCAGATCAGCCGGCGATAGGCGGCCCGGCTTTCTGGCCTCAGCAGCGCGTCGTTCTTGTTCAGCGCGCCGGAGGCGTAATCCTCATCGGTGGGGCAGACATTATAGTCGCCGGCAATGATCAGCGGCGTGTCGGTGGCGAGCAGGCGCTCGGCGTGGTCGGCGAGCAGGTTCAGCCAGGCGATCTTATAGGCAAACCCGTCGGCGCCGCCGGAATTGCCGTTCGGCATATAGCCGTTGATGACATGGATGCCGCCGACCTCGATCTCAATGAAGCGCGCCTGGGCATCGCCCTCTGGCAGGCCGGGCAGCGACCGGTTGACCACACGGACCGGGGCGCGGGAGAGGATGGCGACGCCATTATAGGATTTCTGCCCGACCACCTCGGCGCGATAGCCATTGGCCGAGAAGGCGAGGCCGGGGAAATTGCCTTCCTCGCATTTGAGTTCCTGCAACAGCAGCAGGTCGGGCTTCACCCGGTCGAGGAAAGCGGTGACGTGCCGCTCACGCTGGCGGACGGAATTGACGTTCCAGGTGGCGAGTTTCATGCGGCCAGATTGCCACTCCGGCAGCGTGTGTGCCAAGGCCCGGGGCGCGAATTGCCGCAGAAGGCGGTGCGCGATGGCTGATTCAGGCGAGACGGGCCGGATCGATCTCGGCTGCGGACCCGGATGACGGCTGCGCCTTCATCCGGGCTACGATTCCGGGGCGCGGCGCTTCAATCGACCGAGAAACTCGTCCCACAACCGCAGGAGGAGGTCGCATTCGGGTTGCGGATGGTGAAATGGCTGCCCATCAGCTCGTCGGTGTAATCCAGTTCCGCGCCGGCCAGGAGTTCGAGGCTGACGGGATCGACGAACAGCTTGGCGCCGGATTTCTCGATCACCACGTCATCGTCCTGCGGGGCGGCGTCCAGTTCGAAGCGGTACTGGAAGCCGCTGCATCCGCCGGCGAGCACCGCCACGCGTAGCGCCTGCTTGGCGCTTTCGGCGGAAAGGATCGTGGCGACCTGGCTGGCCGCCCGGTCGGACAGGCCGAATTGGGGGTGGGACATTGCGTTCATGGCCGGAAGATAGGCGCTCTCGGGGCAGGTTTGAAGATGCGGCGGGACGATAAGGTTGACTTGGCCGGGTCTGGGTAGCAACTCCCCCACGCGCCGGCGGGTATTCCCGTTTTGCGTGCATGCGGGAATCGTCCCGGTTGCGCTAGCAGGATGGCCATGACCCTCGCCCGCTATGCCGTCCGCGCCGAAACCGCGCGGGGAAGGCTGTATCCCGAGCCAGAATCGGCCACGCGCTCCCCCTGGCAGCGCGACCGGGATCGCGTGGTCCATTCCTCGGCCTTTCGCAAGCTGCAATACAAAACGCAGGTTTTCGTCAATCACGAGGGCGATTTCTTCCGCACGCGGCTGACCCATTCGATCGAGGTCGCCCAGATCGCCCGCACCGTGGCCCGCGCGTTGGGGCTGGACGAGGACCTGACCGAGGCGCTGGCGCTGGCCCATGATCTCGGCCACCCGCCCTTTGGCCATGCCGGAGAAGAGGCGCTGAATCTGGGCATGAAGCCGTTTGGCGGCTTCAACCACAACGCCCAGTCGCTGCGTGTGGTGACGGTTCTGGAGAGCCGCTACGCCGATTTCGACGGGCTGAACCTGACCTGGGAGACGCTGGAGGGCCTGGCCAAGCATAATGGGCCGGTGGTGCGTCCGCCGCCCTATATGGCCGAGTATAATGACCGGCATCACCTGGAGCTGCACACCCATGCCTCGGCCGAGGCGCAGGTGGCGGCGATGTCGGACGATATTGCCTATCACGCCCATGACCTCGATGACGGGCTGCGTGCGGGGCTGTTTACGCCGGATGATCTGGCGCATCTGCCGGTGGTGAGTGACGCTTTGCGCGCCGCCCGCATGGCCAGCCTGGACATGCCACCGCCGCGGCTGCGCCATGAGATGATCCGTCGGGTGATCGACACGCTGGTGAGCGACCTGCTGGCCGAAAGCCTTGCCCGCCTCGCCAAACTTGACCCTGATGACGCGGTGGCGGTCCGCCGGGCGAAGAAGCCGGTGATTGCCTTCTCCGAACCGGTGGCCGAGGCCAATCGCGTCATTAAGGAATTCCTCTTCGCCCGCATGTATCGCCATTGGCGCGTCAATCGCATGACCAACAAGGCGCGGCGCCTGACCACGGACCTGTTCACCCTGCTGCATGGCGATCCCTCCATGCTGCCGGGCGATTGGCGTGCCAAGGCAGGCGAGGCTGGCACGCAACGCGCGGCGCGGATTGTCGGTGATTATATCGCCGGCATGACGGACCGCTTCGCCATGGACGAACATCGTCGCCTCACCGACATTACCGCTTCAGGCTGAAACAAAATGCCGCCAGATATTGTCTCACGCGATCTCTTCGCTCGAATCCGGGCGCATGTGCTGGCGGCTCTTTTCGAATTGGTGCCCGATCTCCCACCGGAGATCGCATCGCGCGTGGAAGTGACGCCGACGCGCGATCCGGCGCATGGCGATATGGCGACCAATGCCGCCATGGTGTCGTCGAAGGCGGCGAAGATGAAGCCGCAACAGATCGCGGCACATCTCGTGGCGCATTTGCCGCATGCGGCCGAGATCGACACGGCTGAGATGGCAGGCCCCGGTTTTGTCAATCTGCGCCTCGCGGAAAATGCCTGGCGGGCGGAAATCCCGGCGATCCTGAACGCGGGTATTGCCTATGGCGATTCCGATCTTGGCGCGCGCCAGCCGGTGAATCTCGAATATGTCTCGGCCAATCCGACCGGGCCGATGCATATCGGCCATTGCCGTGGCGCCGTAGTGGGCGATGCGCTGGCCAATCTGCTGGCCAAAGCCGGGTTTGACGTGACCAAGGAATATTACATCAACGATGCCGGCGCACAGGTGCTGGCTCTCGCTTGGGCGGCCTATTGGCGCTACCTGCAATCGCTCGGCACAACGTTGACCGAAGACGAATTTGCCCAGTCCGTGCCCGGCGGATTGCAATATCGCGGCGAATATCTAATCCCCGTGGGCGAAAAACTCGCCTCGTTGCATGGCGGCACGCTGGCGGGTCCGGGCTTCACCATCGGGCCGGTGACTGTCTGGCTCGATATCGTGCGCGATTTCACCGTTTCGGAAATGATGGCCTCTGTGCGCGATGATCTCGCAGCCCTGGGCGTCGTGCAGGACGTGTTCACCTCCGAACGCGCGCTGGTCGAGCGTGGCGCGGCCGATACCGCGATCGCGCGCTTGCAGGCCGACGGGCTGATCTATGAGGGCGTGCTGGAGCCGCCCAAGGGCAAGACGCCGGAT
>CANJOG010000230.1 GCA_947475475.1 Acetobacteraceae bacterium | reverse complement strand
TCGCACTTCCGCATCCAGAAGGACGCGGATGAGGGCTTCCTCCGGTGTCTCGCGCAGGCCGCCTTCGGCGCGCGGCGTCGCGGAAAGGCCGAGGGCGGTCGCGCGTTGGCTTAGCAATTCGCGCACGACCAGGGCGCGCCGTGCCCGCTCGAACGCGTCCTGCGGCGAGCCGCCCTGGTGGTTCTGAACCTCGCGCGCGATGGCCGCGCCGGCAATGACGACGCCGTTGACCGAGACCACGTGCGCCGCGACCCTTTTGGGTGCGCCGGTGTCAGCGTGATTGATGACGGTGCGCATGGCTCAGCTTTTCTTGCTTGCGGTTTGGCGTGCGACATGGTGTCGCGTGCGGACAATCTGGTAGCCCTGACGGCCGAGATACCAGACTGGCGCACTCCAGATATGGACCAGCCGGCTGAAGGGAAAGACGAGCACGATGGTCAGGCCAAGGAAGATGTGCAGCTTGAAGATCGGATGCACGTCGGCGATTGCCGCGGCGGCCCCGCTGTCCAGGATGACGATACCCTGTGCCCAGGACATGAACTTGACCATTTCGTGCCCATCGAGATGCCCGGCGGAGACGGGGATGGTCAGCAATCCGAGCGTCAGCTGCGCCCAGAGCAGGAGCAGGATGGCGATGTCGCCAAAGCTGGAAGTGGCGCGGATACGGGGATCCGTCAGGCGGCGATGGACGAGCAGCGCGATGCCAATCCAGCACGCCACGCCCGCGATGCCGCCCGCGGTCATTGCCAGGACCTGCTTGACCCCATGGCTGACGCCGACTGCATCGAACACCGCGATGGGGGTGAGCAAGCCGACAAAATGCCCGCCCAAAATGGCGAGGATGCCAAGGTGGAAGAGGTTGGACCCCCACCGCAACTGGCCGCGGCGGAGCAACTGGCTGGAGCCGGTGCGCCAAGTGTACTGCGAATGGTCAAAACGCAGCAGGCTTCCGAGCAGGAACACCGTCAGCGCGATATAGGGATACCAGCCGAAGAGCGCGTTGATCAGCCAGTTGTGCATGATGATGTCTCCTCAGACCGCGCCTGTTACGGTGCTGGCATCGCGCTGGGCGGCGCGTAGTCTTGTCCGCAGCCGGTCTGTACCGCAGCCCTCCATCGCTTCGCCTGGGCCGAAGCGGACGGCCGCTTCCTCCCAGGCTGCGTCGAGGGAAGCGAGATCATCGGGGTCCTCATCGGGGATGGCGGAGAAGCCGGTCGCCGGCGCCTGTGCCAAGGCGGCCACAGCGTCCATCACCACGGCATAGGCGGACCCACGCGCGGCGAGCCGCTCGGCCAGGGCGCGCAAGATGCTGGCCGGCTCGGCCAGCAGCGCCTGCGCCTCCGCGACCGGCAGCAGCGAGAGAAATTCCAGAAAAAGCGGGAGAAAATCGGGCAACTCACCGGCCGTCATCTCCAGGCCGTGCTCGGCATAGAGCGCGATCAGATCGGCCATGGCCTGACCGCGGTCCCGGCTTTCACCATGCACATGCTCGAAGAGATGCAGCGAGACGGCTCGGCCGCGATCGAACAGGCCGACATAGCGTTCCTGAAGATCGTAGATATCCGCCTGTTCTATCTCGGCGAGAAGGCCCGATAGGGCGGCGCGCTGCGGTGCCGGAACCAGGGCTTCCTCTGCCAGTGTCGCGCCGATCTCCGCCGTGGCCGCTTGAAGGTCAGGGCTCGGGTAGGAGAGCAGGGCGGCGAGCGCGCGATAGGTGCGGGCCATCACACGACCTCCATCGGCGTCTTGCCGCCGCCGCCGGTGTGGCCGCCATCCTTTTGTCCAAACAGGTTGAAGCCGGTCTTGCCGGAGCAGCCATCGCCGAACGAGAAACCGCAGGAGCCGCGAAGCTGGTAGGCGTCCTCACCGGTTTCGCGATGCGCGGTCGGGATGACGAAGCGGTCTTCGTAATTGGCGATCGCCATCAGGTGGTACATCTCCTCGATGTCACGTCCTGACAGGTCAACGCGTTCGGCAAGACCGTCATTGATCACGCCGTCCACGGTTTTGGCGCGCATGTAGCCGCGCATCGCCAGCATACGCTCCAGAGCCAGCTCCACCGGCGCTGTGCGCCCGGCGGTCAGCAAATTGGCCAGGTACTGGACCGGAATGCGCAGCGATTTCACATCGGGAATGCCGCCCACCTCACCAAGATCACCCTGCGCGGCCGCGCCCTGAATTGGGCTGAGCGGCGGCACGTACCAGACCATCGGCAGCGTGCGGTATTCGGGATGCAGCGGGAAGGCGATCTTCCAGTCCATTGCCATGCGCCAGACCGGCGAGCGTTTCGCGGCCTCCAGCCAGGCATCGGAAATGCCGTCGGCGCGGGCCTGAGCCTGCACGGCCGGGTCGAACGGATCGAGAAAGACCTTGAGCTGTGCTTCGTAGAGATCGGCGTCATCGGGCACCGAGGCCGCCTCCTCGATGCGGTCGGCGTCGTAGAGCACCACGCCGAGATAGCGAATGCGGCCGACGCAGGTCTCCGAGCACACGGTCGGCAGACCAGCCTCGATGCGTGGATAGCAGAAGGTGCATTTCTCGGATTTTCCGGAAGACCAGTTATAGTAAACCTTTTTGTAGGGGCAGCCGGAAACGCACATGCGCCAGCCGCGGCACTTGTCCTGATCGACGAGGACGATGCCGTCTTCTTCGCGCTTGTATATTGCGCCGGAAGGACAAGCCGCCGCGCAGGCTGGGTTGAGGCAATGTTCGCACAGGCGCGGGAGATACATCATGAAAGTGTTCTCGAAGGCGCCGTAGATTTCCTTCTGCATACCCTCGAAATTCGAGTCCTGGCTGCGCTTGGCGAATTCGCCGCCCAGGATTTCCTCCCAGTTTGGACCCCACTTGATCTTTTCCATGCGCTTGCCGGTGATCAGCGAGCGCGGCCGCGCCGTGGGCATCGCCTTTGTCTCTGGCGCCGTTTGCAGGTGCTCGTAATCGAAGGTGAACGGCTCGTAGTAATCGTCGATCTCCGGCAGGTCCGGATTGGCGAAGATGTTGGCGAGCACGCGCCATTTGGCACCGATGCGCGGCTCGATGCGGCCGTTGCGGCGGCGCACCCAGCCACCCTTCCACCGCTCCTGGTTCTCCCAGTCCTTGGGATAGCCAATGCCTGGCTTGGTCTCGACGTTGTTGAACCAGGCGTATTCGACGCCTTCGCGGCTGGTCCAGACATTCTTGCAGGTGACAGAACAGGTGTGGCAGCCAATGCACTTGTCCAGGTTCAGAACCATCGCGATCTGGGCGCGAACCCTCATCACACGCTCTCCTTTGCCGCTTCTGGCGCCACCGCAGGTTCGCCGTCCAGCCAATCGATCTTGTTCATGCGCCGAATAACGATGAACTCGTCGCGGTTGGACCCGACCGTGCCGTAGTAGTTGAAGCCATAGGATTGCTGCGCGTAGCCGCCGATCATATGCGTGGGTTTGAGCACCACGCGCGTGACCGAATTGTGGATCCCGCCGCGCTTGCCCGTGATTTCGCTGCCCGGGACGTTCACGATCTTCTCCTGGGCATGGTACATCATGACCATTCCCGGATTGACACGCTGGGAGACGACCGCGCGGGCCACCAGCGCGCCATTGGCGTTGTAGGCCTCGATCCAATCATTGTCGGCGATACCGGCCTGCTTTGCGTCGTCCTCCGACATCCAAATCACCGGGCCACCGCGGTTGAGCGTCAACATCAGGAGATTGTCGGAATAGGTGCTGTGGATGCCCCATTTCTGGTGCGGGGTGATGAAGTTCAGCACGATCTCGGGATTCCCGTTGCCATGCCGTCCCATCACCGGTGCGATCGCCTTGGTATCCACCGGCGGTCGCCAGGTGACGAAACCCTCGCCGAAGGCGCGCATCCAGAGATGATCCTGGTAGAGCTGCTGGCGTCCGGTCAGGGTTCGCCAGGGGATCAGTTCGTGCACGTTGGTCCAGCCGGCATTGTAGCAGACCTTCTCGCTCTCGATGCCCGACCAGGTCGGCGAGGAGATGATCTTGCGTGGCTGTGCCTGCACATCGCGGTAGCGGATCTTCTCATCTTCCTTGGGAATGGCGAGATGTGCGTGCTCCCGCCCGGTCGCCTTGCTTAGTGCTTGCCAGGCCTTGACCGCTACCTCGCCATTGGTTTCGGGGGCGAAGGTCAGCACTGCCTCGATGGCGTCGATATCGGATTCGAGTTTCGGCTGACCATTCGCCGCGGTGCCGTTCAGGGCGCGCAGGAACTCGACTTCGTGGCTGGTGTTCCACGCAATACCTTTGCCGCCATTTCCGATCTTCTCCATCAGCGGGCCGATCGAGGTGAACCGCTCATACACGGCGGCATAGTCCCGTTCCACCGCCGTCACATTTGGCATGGTGATGCCGGGGATTGGCTCCACAGCACCTGTCTTCCAGTCGGCCACATCGTAGGGCTGCGCGAGTTCGCCGGCGGTATCATGCAATATCGGGGTCAGGACGACGTCGGTCTCCTTGCCGAGAACCTCGGGCGCAACCGTCGAGAACGCCTTCGCGATTCCCTTGTAGATTTCCCAATCCGACCGCGATTCCCAGGCCGGGTCCACCGCCGCGGAGAGCGGA
>CANJOG010000229.1 GCA_947475475.1 Acetobacteraceae bacterium | reverse complement strand
TGCCATTGCTGAACGAGGCGGCAAGCGCGCGAATGACTCCGGCCCGCCCACTTATCGCTGGACGTGGCGGAATGGCGGGAAGGGCGCGCACCCGCTCCACCAGCACCGCCCAGGCCGGGTCACCGCCGCGAATAGTGCTCGGACCCTCATGCGCCTGTTCCGCCGCCAGCAGCAACCGCGCGCCGGCAGTATCGCAATAATCGAGCCCGGAGAGATCAAGCACCAGCGCGCCAGCAGCTGCTCGCGCCTGCGTCTCGGTCTTTTCCCACAAGGCGGCCGCCGTCTGCGCGTCCAGCCGGCCCGTCAGGGGCAGCACTGTTTCAGCCGCACCACTCATCGCGCCCAGCGCCTTCCGGCGAGCAGCGCGATTGCCCCCTGGGTCAGGGTGGCCGATTGCAGCATCAGCAAGGCCAAGCCGAAAGCCGGCACAGCGCGCCAGCCAAACTCAGCGGCGTCCATTTCCGCCAGCAACGTCGTCCCCGCCAAGCAGACGAGCAGCGCCACCGCGAATCCCGCCGCAGCGCCAGGCAGCAGCGCCGGCCCGGCGAGTAGGCGCATTGCCGCCCCCCTGGGCACCCCGCTCAACTCCGCCCCCCGCAGCAAAGTGCCGGGAAATGGACGCAGCGCCGCCCGGATGCAGGCGGCACAGACCGGAGCGAGCGCCAGGGCGGGCACGATCACCGCGTTGAGCAGCCCGCCCGGCAATACACCGGCCAGAATGAGCGCCAGACAGGCCGCGATCCAGGTCGCCGCCACTCCCGAGGCAGGCGCCACGCGGCGGGACCGCAGCCAGCCCCAAAGGCCCCAGGCCAGCCCCAGCCCCGTTGCGATAAGAGCAGCCAGCACCGCCAGCAACATCGGCCCGTCCGAGGAACGGCCGACGCTGTGCAGCGCCTGGTCCAGCACCTCGCCCGCCGCCATGCCAGGCGCGAAGCGCATATGCGCCAGCAACCCCACGGCGAGCGTGGGCAAGAAGCCGGCGAGCAGCAGCAGGGTCCAGAGACAGGCCTGGGCTAAGGCGCGAGGCGGCACGTCAACTCCTGTGTAACTCCCGGCTCGATCCCGCGGCGCCTGGACCAAAGCCCGGCGGCGGGATCGGGGTTTCAGCGTATCAGAAAGGCCGCGAAACGCTGGCCGAGCTTCTCTTCATTATCCCGCCAGACCCCATCATCCTGCCACAACGTGGCGCCCGTATGGTCGGCGGCATTGGGCGATGGAGCCAGTAGATCGACGGCAATGCCCTCCGCCGCGCCCTTGGCCGGCAGCCCATAGGCGGCAAGAGGTGGAATGGCGGCGAGTTGCTTCGGATCGGCGGCGAATTTCAGCAAAGCCTGCGCCTGGACCTGGATTTCCGGCGCGGCGCCTTTGGCGAGCACCCAGAAATCCATCATCCCGATTCCGCCGTTCCACTGCATGGCAAAATTCCGCCGTTCGGTAGGATTGGCGGCGGCAACACGGACATTGCTCGCCGAGCTCATCAGCACCTCACCGGTGATGAGCTGACGCGGCGCCGGTTCAGCATCGGTCCACCAGACGACATAGGGGCGGAGCTGGTCGAGCTTGCGAAAGGCGCGGTCGAGGCCGTCATCCGTGCGGAGCAGCTTATATACGTCACCAGGGGCAACGCCGTCGGCGAGCAGGGCGATTTCTAGATTGCCGCGGGGGCCTCGGCGCAGGCCGCGTTTGCCAGGGAATTTGGCGATGTCGAAGAAATCCGCCCACCCCGTCGGGACGGGCATGGATTTGTCCCGATCAGTCTTGTCGCGGTCCCAGGTGAGGACGAGGTTGGCATAGATTGCCCCGATGCCACAGTCGGAGAGCGCCTGCGGGATCATTTTGTCGCGTCCGCCGACCAGAGCCGGGTCGATCTTCTCGACCAGACCGTCACGGCAGGCGGCTGCCGTGTCCGGACCGGAGAGCTGGGCCACGTCCCATTGCACCGGGCTGCCGGCTGGCGTAGCGCGCAATGTGGCCAGTGCGTCCGCGGCAAGGCCGATCTTCAGCGCCTGGCCGGAAGCGGCGAATGGCGAAAGAATAGCCTCGCGCAAGGGCTTTTCCGAAATCCCTGGGCGCAGGTCGATGGCGAGCGGGCGGGGCTGAGCCATGGCTTGCGGGGCGCACAGGACTGCCAGACAGGTGGCAAGCACCGTCTTGGCACGGAATTGTGACGCTCGCGGCGTGGTCATGAAAGGTTCGGGTCCCGGGACAGCGACAAACTACCCGGCGGGATGGTGGGGCCGCAATCGCCGATAGGCCGGGATTTGGCCAAATTCAGCGCCCTGCGGCGGAATCCGGCGCACAAGCCTGGGCATGGCGGGCCTGCCAGGCCAGGGCGGCGCGGCGGCCGGGGCCAAGGCGGATATCGGCGGAGCCGGCCGGGCGGCGCAGGCGGATGACGGTTCCATCCGCGGTGCGCGCGGAGATCAGCAGGTAGTCGCCGTCGCGCAGGAGGTTAGAAATAGTAACTGTTATGGCGTTCTCGCCCCATTCCTCGGCGCCGAGTGGGGCAATGGCGATCTGGTCCTGGCGGATGGCGAGGATGCAGCTTCCGGTGCCCGGGGCATCGGCCAGCATGGCGGGCATGACCGGCCCGGCATCGAGTTTCACCTCGGCAATGCCGTCTTCGAGGGACTGCATGCTGCCCGGCAGCAGATTGACCACACCGAGCAGGGCGGCGATGCCGAGATTGGCCGGCTCATTGTAAAGCGTGGCGGCACTGGCGAGCTGGGCGATGCGGCCCGATTGCAGCATGGCGATGCGCTCGGCCAGCAGGCCGGCGGTGCGGGCATCCGAGCCGGCATGGATGAGTGCCACGCCGAGATCAGCGCGACTATCCTGCATCAGACTGGCAAAGGCAGCCCTCCCGTCCTCGCCGATTTCAGGCGGAATTGGGCCGAGCAGCAGGGCGGGGCAATCGGTGGCCAGCGCACGGGCCAGGGCGGCGCGGAGCAGGGCGTCTGGCCCCAGATCGGCGGGATAGGCGCGGGCGGAAGCGCCAAGACCGGTGCGGTCCAGTAGGAGGAGGGCGCGTTCGCGGCGGGCCGGGCCGGCGATGCCGCGCACTTTCAGGGGCAATGCGACGTTTTCCAAGACGGTCAGATGCGGAAACAGCCCATCCGGTGTGATGCTGGCCATGCCGCGATGGGTGGGGGGCATGGCGGTGATGGTCATGCCTTCCATCTGGATTTGGCCTTCATTGGGGCGGAGCGTGCCGGCGGCGATGGCGAGCAGGGTCAGGGCGCCGCCGCCGGGCTGGCTGAGAAAGGCCAGCGCGCCGGATTTGGGCAGATCCAGCGACACGCCCTGCACGCGCCCGTCCGGCCCGGTGCCGGAAATCGCGTCGAAGCGCAAGAAGGGGGCATCGGCCATCATGTGGTCTCCGTCATGCGCGCCAAACGCCAGTATCGGGGCGGCCTGGTCAAGCGGCGGCAGGCAACCATGGGACCGGACCGGGCGTTGGATCACCGGCACTTATTAATCCGCCTCACCGATTTGACAGGAGATTTCCCATGGCCGCTTCAGACGTCTCGTCCCCCTCGACCGCCTCCGCCATTGTTGCCGATGCCAAGGCCGAGATTGCCGCGCTGCGCCAGCAGGTTGAGCAGCTGATCGCCGAGCACGTGACCCCCGCCATGAATGACGCCGCCAATCGTGCGAACCACGCCGCCAAGAAAGTCGGCGATTGTGCTCGCGAGCAGACCGCGGCGATGTCCAATCAGGTGCGTGAGCAGCCGTTGCTGGCGGTCGGGATTGCGGTTGGCATCGGCTATCTGATCGGCCGCCTGACCCGCTGAGCACAGAGCAATGCGCGCCATCCGCCTCGTCCGCGTTGCCGCCGAGGCGGAGCGGCTTCGTCTCAAGTATCAGATGCGCCGGATGGCGCGCCGGCTCGCCTTGGCGGCGGCTGGCGCGGTGTTCGTGCTGGCGGTGCTGGGCCTGCTGCATGTGGCGCTGTGGCAATATGCCGTCACGCTGATGCCGCCCATCGAAGCGTGCCTGGCCCTGGCCGGGATGGATGCGGTGATTGCCGGAATCCTGCTCGCTCTGGCCGGCCGGCCGGGCCGCGACGAGACCGAGCGGGAAGCCGCCTTGCTGCGCGATCGCGCGCTTGACGAATTGAAGCAGAGCGTGGCGGTGGCCGCCCTGCTGGAACCGCTGGCGCATATTTTTGGCAAGCGGACGATGTTCGCGGTAACCCTCGCCTATAATCTGCTGCGAAAGCAGCCAGGCCGGCGGGCGGCGCCTCCGGAAAGCTGAGCCTCAACGTTGGAGAAACCCCGTTCCGCAGCGTGCCGCGATGGACCTGCAAGATCGGCTGGATTATAGCCGGGCCGTCCGTTTCCGTCCCGTGGAGCCAGCATGTCCGACACTCAAGAACCCAGCGTCCTGGCCCGCCGTGATGGCCGCGTTGGGCGCCTGATCCTGAACCGGCCGAAGGCGCTGAACGCCCTCGACCTGACCATGATCCGGCTGATCGAACAGGCTCTGGTGGAATGGCGCGACGATCCCTCCGTGCATGCGGTGGTGATCGAGGGGTCGGGCGGCAAGGCCTTCTGCGCCGGCGGCGATATTCGCGG
>CANJOG010000228.1 GCA_947475475.1 Acetobacteraceae bacterium | reverse complement strand
TCGATAATATCAATTATGGTGCGACGTCGGGCGATGTGGCGGGGGCCGGGCGGGCGCTCACGGGGATTCAGGGCGAGGGTGGCAGCGTCATTCCGGTCCTGCGCGCACTGCTGGGCCATTTGCAGCGGCTGCATCTGGCGCGGCTGGAAGTGGAGCGGGGTGCTTCGCCGAGCCAGGTGGTCTCGGGGCAGCGGCCGCCGATTTTCTTCAAGCGTGCCGGTGCTTTCGAGGCGGCGATCCGGACCTGGGATGCGGCGTCGCTGATGCGGGCCATGCAGATGACGTTTGAGACGGAAAATGCCTGCAAGAAGACTGGTGCGCCTGATCAGGCCCTGGTCTCGGACCTGATTCAGCGGATTGCGATGCGCGGACGGGCGTTGGCTAGAGCGCGATGAGTTCGCTGACGCTCACCGATCCGCTCTAGTTCGTTGTTTGAGCGGGTGATTCAGACCTCCGGCGATTCCGTCCGCGGTCATCACACGCTAGGACTGGTTCAGGAGGGCGATAAGCCCGTCGAGCTGGTCCAGCGATTTGTAGTGGATCGTCACGCTGCCACGCTGGCCACGGCCGACGATTTCGATTTTCAGGCCAAGTTTTGCAGTCAGTTCGCGTTCCAGCGCGCGGATATCGGGGTCTTTTTCGGCGGATTTGCGCACAGTGGCGGGATTGGCGGCCTGGCGGGCGAGAGCCTCGGTCTGGCGGACATTCAGGCCGCGGGCGATGACGCTCAGGGCGGCGAGCGTCGGGTCGGGCATGGAGAGCAGGGCGCGGGCATGGCCGGCGGAGAGTGTTCCACGTCGCAATTCCACCTGCACCGGGGCCGGCAGGTTCAGCAGGCGGAGCGAATTGGCGACATGGCTGCGGGATTTGCCGACCGCCTCGCCAATTTGCTCCTGGGAGAGGCCGAAATCGGAGACCAGCCGCTTGAGGCCTTCGGCCTCTTCGATGGCGTTGAGATCCTGGCGCTGGAGGTTTTCGACCAGCGCGGCGGCCATGGCGTCGGCGTCTGACAGTTCGAGCACCTGCACAGGCACTTCGTGCAGCCCGGCCATCTGGGCGGCGCGCCAGCGGCGTTCGCCGGCGATGATCTCAAAGCGGTCCCGCGTGCGGGGCTTGGGGCGGGCGAGGATTGGCTGGAGCACGCCCTGGCGCGCGATGGAGGCGGCGAGTTCGGCGAGTGCGCCGTCATCCATCTCCATGCGGGGCTGGAAGGGGCTCGGCTCCAGCCGGTCCACGGCGAGGGTGCGGAGCTGACTGGGCGCGCCGGCACCGCCGGGCTTTTCGCCGAGCAGGGCGGCCAGGCCACGGCCGAGGCGGGGGCTGGGGGTTTTGGCACTCATGCAGCTACCTCGACGCGCTCACGCCGGAGGAGTTCTCGGGCGAGCTTTACATAGGCCTGGGCTCCGGGGGAGCGCAGGTCATACAGGATGACCGGTTTGCCGTGGCTGGGCGCTTCGGAGACCCGGACATTGCGGGGGATGATGGTTTCATAGACCTGGGTGCCGAAGAAGCTGCGCGCGTCGGAGGCGACCAGTTCGGAGAGGTTGTTGCGGCGGTCGAACATGGTCAGCACGATGCCTTGCAGGCGAAGCTTCGGGTTCAGGTTCTTTTTTATGCGCTCGATGGTGCGGACGAGGTGGCTGACGCCTTCGAGCGCGAAGAACTCGCATTGCAGCGGCACCAGGACGGAATCGGCGCTGGCGAGCGCGTTCACGGTGAGCAGGCCGAGGCTGGGCGGGCAGTCGATCAGGATGAAATCGTATTTGGTGGAGCCACGGAGCAGGCTGGCGAGCGCTTCGCGTAGGACGAACTCGCGGTTCTCGGCGCTGACGAGCTCGATTTCGGCGCCGGCCAGTTCAGGGCGGGCGGGCAGGATGCGCAGGCCGGGGACAATGGTCTGGCGGATGAGGCCTTCGTACGGTTCGGTGCCGGCGAGGAAGGCGTAGGTGCCCGATCCACGTTCCTGGATATCGAGGCCGAGGCCGGTGGATGCGTTGCCCTGGGGGTCGAGATCGATCAGCAGGACGGACTTGCCGGCGGCTGCCAGGCCTGCGGCGAGATTGATCGCAGTCGTGGTTTTGCCGACGCCGCCTTTTTGATTGGCGATCGCGAGGATACGCGGGCGGGATTTGGTAGACGGCTTTTCAGGAGTTTTAGGCGACACGCCTTAGATCTCGGATTTGGAGGATTGCGGCATCGGGATCGGTGCAGCTCGCTGTTCGGCGTACCTGCATGTGCCACTGTGCCTGCGCCCTGGTCAATTCCGCATCGACGCCACGACCCTTGGGAAACAGCAGAAGACCGTCCGGTGTCACCAATCTTGCAGATAGAGACAGCAACTCTGGCAATGCGGCCAAAGCGCGCGCGGTGACGAGCTGGGCGGGTTCGAGCTGGGCTGCTTCGATGCGGCAGGCGTGGATTTTGGCGGGCGCTGCTGTGATGCGGGCTGCCTCGCGCAGGAAGGCGCATTTGCGCTGGTCGGATTCGACGAGATCGAAGGGGATTGCGGTGGCAATTGCCAGCACCAGACCGGGGAAGCCGGCGCCGCTGCCGAGGTCGATGGCGCGGGTGGTGGCCTCCGGGATCAGCGGGATGAGCTGGAGGGCGTCGACCACGTGGCGGTCCCAGACGTGTTCTGGGCGGGGGTCGGCGACGAGGTTGATCTTCTCGGACCAGCGGGCGAGCAGGGCCATGTAGGCGTCCAGGCGCTCGCGTGTTTCACGTGAAACGGTGGGGGTGGCGGGGGCGGGATGTTTCACGTGAAACGCTCTATCAGATGTTTGTCGAGCGGACGATTCAGGCCTCCGGCGTCTCCGCCGCCGGTCATCGTCCGCTAGTCGCGAGGGCGGACATGGCTCCACAGGGCGGCGACGGCCGCCGGTGTCATGCCGGGTAGGCGGGAGGCGGCGCCCAGAGTGGGTGGCCGGGCGGCGGTCAGGCGGGTGCGCATCTCGTTGGAGAGGCCGCCGATCGCCGTGTAATCGAGCCCGTCCGGGATCACCAGCGCCTCGCTCTTGCGGAACTGGGCGAGGTCACGGTCCTGGCGGACGAGATAGGGGGAGTAGAGCGCCTCGATCTCAAGCTGGGCGCGTACCGGGGCGGGGAGTTCCGCGAGCCAGGGGAAGGCCTCGAAGAGCTTGGGCCAGTCGGCGGCCTTGGTAGCGATCAGGTCATAGACAGAACGGAAATTACCATCCGCGCGGACATTGATGCCGATGCGCTCCAGGGCGGAGGGGGTGAAGCCCTCCTGGCGGGCGCGGGCCAGCGTCGCATTGGCGAGGTCCCGGCGGGCGGCGAAGCGGGTCTGGCGGGCTTGCCCGACGACGCCCCAGGCGGCGCCGAGCGGGGTCAGCCGCTCATCGGCATTGTCGGGGCGCAGGCTGAGGCGGAATTCAGCGCGCGAGGTGAACATACGGTAGGGCTCGGTCACGCCATGGGTGACCAGGTCGTCCACCAGCACGCCGATATAGGCCTGGTCGCGGGCGATGCTGATTGTCTCGGAACCCCCGGCGCGGCGGGCGGCATTGATGCCGGCGAGGATGCCTTGGGCGGCGGCCTCCTCGTAGCCGGTGGTGCCGTTGATCTGGCCGGCGAGGAACAGGCCGGGGATGGCGCGGAGTTCCAGTCCGTGGGTGAGCGCCCGCGGATCGACGAAATCATACTCCACCGCATAGCCGGGCCGGATCATGCGGGCGTGTTCGAGGCCGGGAATGGTCTGGAGCAGTTCCTGCTGCACGCTGGCCGGCAGGCTGGTGGAGATGCCGTTGGGGTAGATGGTGATGTCGTCCAGGCCCTCGGGTTCGAGGAATATCTGGTGACGTGTGCGATCGGCGAAGCGGACCACCTTGTCTTCGATGGAGGGACAGTAGCGCGGGCCGGTGCCCTCGATAGAGCCGGAATAGACGGCTGAGCGGTGCAGATTGGCGCGAATGACGGCGTGGGTGGCTTCCGTTGTCGCCGTCACGCGGCAGGAGATTTGCGGATTGGTGATGGCCTCCGTGAGCAGGCTGAAGGGCTCGGGGGTCGCATCGCCGCGGTCCTCCGGGAGGCCTTCCCAATCGAGGCTGGTGCGGTCCAGGCGTGGCGGTGTGCCGGTCTTCAGCCGCCCGAGCGGCAGGCCGAGGGCGCGGAAGCGATGGGCGAGCGCGTAGGAAGCGGCATCGCCGACGCGGCCGGCTTCGCTCTTGTTCTCGCCGATATGGATCAGGCCGCGCAGGAAGGTGCCGGTGGTGATGACCACGGCGTCGGCGACGAATTCCTCGCCGGCCTCGCTGATCACGCCGCTGACATGGCCTGACGCGTCCTGCATCAGATCGCCCACGGCGATGGGCAGGATGGTGAGATTGGCGGTCTCGGCCAGCAGCGCCTGGACCGCCTCGCGGTAGAGCTTGCGGTCCGCCTGGGCGCGTAAGCCCCGCACGGCCGGGCCTTTGGAGCGGTTGAGCACTTTGAAATGGATGCCGGCGCGGTCGGCTGCGCGGCCCATGATGCCGTCCAGCGCATCGACTTCGCGGACCAGATGGCCCTTGCCGATGCCGCCGATGGCGGGGTTGCAGGACATCTCGCCCAGCCGGTCCAGCCGGTGGGTCAGCAGGAGGGTG
>CANJOG010000227.1 GCA_947475475.1 Acetobacteraceae bacterium | reverse complement strand
GTGGCCAGGTCAGCTTGCCCAGCGAGAGCACAAAATCCGCCCGCGCGACCACCGGCGTGTCCAACCCCTCGGCACCGCCGATCAGGAAGCACAAAGTCCGGCCCATCCCCAGCCAGCGTTCGAGATGCCGGGCGAGTTCCTCGGAATCCGGCGCGATGCCGCCCAGATCGAGCGCCACCGCGAAGGCATTGGCGGGCAGCCCGGCCAGCAACGCCGCACCCTCCCGGCGTTTGGCTTCGCCGGGAGCTCCGGAGGCTTCGGGAATTTCCGTGACCTCGATCTTCGGGCGCAGGCGGGTGTTGTAGCGGTCGAACAGCTCCGCCTCAGGCCCGCCCTTGAGACGCCCGACCGCGATCAGGCGCATTCGATCCGCCTCTTACTCGGCGGAATCGACGATCTCGGCGACCGGCTCGTCCAGTTCCTTGCCCCACATCTTTTCCAGCGCGTAGAGCGCCCGCGCCTCGCGGCGGAAGAGATGGATGACAATGTCCCCGGCATCGATAAGCACCCAGTCTGACCCCTGCGCGCCTTCGATGCGCACGCGCTTGACGCCCGCATCGTGCAGCTTGCGGTCCAGATGCTGCGCCATCGCGGCGATCTGGCGATCCGCCATGCCGGTGGCGATGATCATGCGGTCGGCAAACGAGGTGCGGCCAGCGAGGTCGATCGTGACGATATCCTCGCCCTTGTCGTCATCGATGCTCGTGACGATGATCGCCTGGATGCGGTCGAGTTCGGACGGCTCCAGGCGCTTGGCGGCTGGCGCGCGACGCTTGGCCGGGGCCTTGGCGGGCTTTTCCGGTCCGGCAACGGCGGCCTTCTTGCGCGGCGTGCCTGGCGCCTTGGCGGCAGCAGCCAGTTCCGGCGCCGGAGTGGGCGCGCGGCGGCGTGTCGGTTTGGCGGCGGAGGCGGCACCAGCAGTGGTGGCACGCTTCGGCTTGGCCGGCGGATCTGAGGGAGGCTTGCGAGCTATCGTCCTGCTCCTGATGTCGTCGCGGTGATTCCAGCCGCGCGGAGTGAAGTGGCTGATGCGGGATGCTGCGCCATGTCGAGAAAGACCCAGGAAGGGGCCACCGATTCCGCGAGCGACACAGCTTGTCGCGCCTGCTTGCGAAATGGCCTCAACCGTCGCGCCGCCAATCCCGCCAGCGCCCGGTGATTGTAGGCCGGACGGGGCATAACGGCAAACGGCACGGTTGCAACGATGCTCCGCCACCGCCGCCAGCGCGGTAATTGCTCGAGATTATCGGAGCCCATGAGCCATACAAAGCTGATGCGCGGGAAAAGTTGCCGCAGCTTCAGAACGGTATCGACGGTGTAGCGCGTGCGCAGCGCCGCCTCGATGTCGGTGGCCACGATGCGCCGCGAGTGGATGATGCTCCGCGCCGATGCCATCCGTGCGGCCAGCGGCGCCATGCCGGCGCGCGGCTTCAGCGGATTGCCGGGCGAGACCAGCAGCCAGATCTGATCCAGCCGCAACCGGCTCAGCGCCGCCTCGGCAATATGGCGATGCCCGTCATGCGCCGGATTGAAGGAGCCGCCGAGCAGCCCGATGCGCGCACGCCGCCGGTCCCCCCAGCGCGGCAGGGAAGCGGGTGATTTCCCCTGGGCGCGCTGACTGCTCAGGGACGGACCTGTCCGGTGCCGAAAAGCTGGTAGCGATAGGTAGTGAGCTGCTCCAGCCCGACCGGACCGCGCGCATGGATGCGGCCAGTGGCAATGCCGATCTCGGCGCCGAAGCCGAACTCGCCGCCATCGCAGAACTGGGTGGAGGCATTCCACATCACCACGGCGCTATCGACGCCGTTGAGGAACTGCACGGCAGCCTCTTCATCTTCCGTGACGATCGCCTCGGTATGCTCGCTGCCATGCCGCGTGATATGCGCCAGCGCCGCATCGACACCATCGACCACCGCGACGGAGAGCATCGCATCGAGCCATTCCGTGTCGAAATCTTCCGTGTTGGCCGCTGGAAGATCGGGAACAATCGCGCGCGCCCGGGCATCGGCGCGGAAATCGCAGCCCAATTCGCGCAAATCGGCGATCAGTACCGGCAGCAGGGACGGCGCGATCGCCGCATCGATCAGCAGCGTCTCGGTGGCGCCGCAAATGCCGGTGCGACGCATCTTGGCATTCGCCAGCACGCGGCGGGCCATTTCAGGATCGGCCTTGGCATGGATGTAGGTGTGGCAAAGACCTTCCGCATGCGCCAGCACCGGCACACGCGCCTCGGCCTGCACCCGCTCGACCAGCGACTTGCCGCCGCGCGGGATGATCAGGTCGATCAGCCCCGCACCCGCCAGCATGGCGGCGACGAAGCTGCGATCCGCCGTCGGCGCGATCTGCACCACGGCCTCCGGCAGGTTGGCGGTGCGCAACCCGGCCACGATGGCACGGTTGATGGCGCCCGCACTCTGGAAACTCTCAGACCCGCCACGCAGGATCACCGCATTGCCGGATTTCAGGCACAGCCCGGCTGCATCGGCGCCGACATTCGGCCGGCTCTCATAGATCATGCCGATGACACCGATGGGGGTCGCCATGCGGCGGATGCGCAAGCCGTTCGGCCGCGTCCAGTCGGCCAGCACGCGGCCAAGCGGATCGGGAAGCTCCGCGATATCCTCAAGCCCCTTCGCCATCGACCCCAGACGTGCCGGGTTGAGCATCAGCCGGTCCCGGAAAGCCGCCGTCGCGGTGCTCGCCGCGACATCGCGCTCATTGGCGGCAAGAATATCGGACGCATTGGCCCGCAACGCGTTGGCGGCGGCGCGCAGCGCATCGTCACGCTGGCTGCGCGGGCTACGGGCGAGGATGCGGGCAGCCGCGCGTGCGGCTTCACCGGCCTGGCGGAGTGCAGTCGTGTTTTGGTCGGTCTCGGCGTTCATGCGGGCGACCTCCTCGGGAGTTCGGTTCTACAGCAATACCAGATCGTCGCGGTGGATCATCTCGTCGCGGCCGCGCCAGCCCAGGATCGCCTCGATGGCGTCGGATTTACTGCCGGCAATCCGCCGCGCATCGGCGGCATCATAGGCGGACAGGCCACGGGCGACAGCAACGCCATCCGGGCCGCGTACCACCACCGCATCGCCGCGGGTGAAATCGCCCTCAATCGCGCGCACGCCAGCCGGTAGCAGCGAACTTCCCGAGGCGAGCGCCCGCGCTGCTCCGGCGTCGATGATCAATTCACCAACCGGTTGCAGGCTTCCGGCAATCCAGCGCTTGCGGGCCGATCGCGCATCGGCACTCGCCAGGAACCAGGTGCAACGCGCGCCATCGCCCAAGGCCTTGAGCGGATGATCCAGATTGCCGCGCGCAATCGCCATGGCGCAGCCCGACTGAGTAGCGATTCGGGCCGCGACGAGCTTGGTCCGCATACCGCCGCTGGAATAGCCAGGCGGCGGATCACCGCCCATCGCCTCTATTTCGCTGGTCAGCGCGGCAACAACCGGCAGATGCTCGGCGTCCGGATTGCTGCGCGGATCGGCGGTGTAGAGGCCGTCAATATCGGAGAGCAGGATCAGCTGGTCCGCCTGCACCATCTCGGCGACACGCGCGGCGAGCCGGTCATTATCGCCAAAGCGGATTTCCGCCGTCGCCACCGTGTCATTCTCGTTAATCACCGGAATGGCGCCAAGGCCGAGCAAGGTGGACAGCGTGGCACGCGCGTTGAGATAGCGCCGCCGATCTTCCGTATCATCGGGGGTCAGCAGCAATTGCGCGGCGATCATGCCATGGCGGGAGAGTGCGTCGGCCCAGGCCTGGGCAAGCCTGATCTGCCCCACCGAGGCGGCGGCCTGCTTTTCTTCCAGCCGCAATTTCTTCTGTGTGAGGTTCAGTGCCCGCCGCGCCAGCGCGATGGCGCCGGACGAGACGACAATCACCTCAATACCGCGCGCCCGGAGCCCGGCAATATCGGCGGCCACGCCATCGAGCCACTCAACGCGGGGCGCGGCGGCATCAGCGTCGACCACAAGGGCACTGCCGATCTTCACCACCACCCGCGCGGCAGTGTTGAGCGACGGCAGGCTCATGCGACGCTGCCTTGTGCCTCGGCCCGTTCGGCGCGCGCGGCGTGCACCATGTTCATCAATTCGCGCAGCACTTCCGGCACGCCCTGGTGGGACACACCCGACATGACGAACACCCGGCGCCCGGAGGATTTTTCCAGCGCCCGCTTACGCGACGAAATCTCGCGTGGGGTCATCGCATCGCATTTGTTCAGCGCGATGATCTCTTCCTTGTCGCCCAGCCCGCCGCCATAGGCTTCCAGCTCCTCGCGCACGGTGCGCCAGTTGCGGGTGACCTCGCCGGCGGCGCCATCGACCAGATGCACCAGCACGGCGCAGCGCTCGACATGGCCAAGGAAACGGTCGCCCAGACCCGCGCCCTCATGCGCGCCCTCGATCAGGCCGGGGATATCGGCAATGACGAATTCCTCGCTCATCGACAGGCGCACCACGCCGAGCTGCGGATGCAGGGTCGTGAACGGATAATCCGCGATCTTCGGCTTGGCGGCAGAGACTACCGAGAGGAAGGTGGATTTGCCGGCGTTCGGCAGGCCGACCAGGCCCACATCGGCGATCAGCTTCATCCGCAGCCAGACCCAGCGTTCCTCACC
>CANJOG010000226.1 GCA_947475475.1 Acetobacteraceae bacterium | reverse complement strand
TCACGCGGGTGTCGCACTGCGTCACAATATCGGCATCGACAATATCTGCTGGGCGTCCGATTTCCCGCACAGCGTCAGCGATTGGCCGTTCTCGCGTGAAGTGCGCGCCCGTCTGTTCAAGAACGTGCCGCAGCAGGAGCGCCGGAAGATCGAGGGCCTGAACCTCATCCAGCAGCTCGGCATGATCACCAAGGCCGAGAAGGAAGCGATGGCGAATGAGCCCAGCGCCGACAATGTCGAGCCGCTGAAGGTGTTCGCGCGGAATGAGCGTCGCCGCTAATAGCGCGCGACGAAGGTCATCGCTGGGCGGCTGCAATTCTGAATTGCGAAAGTCCAACATGAGACTGGAAACCCGGCAAGGAAACTTGCCGGGTTTTTCTTTTTCCATCGTGCTGATCAGCAAAGTAGGTGGCACTACGGATCAGGAAACGTCCGTATAGGATTCACCCCGCATTTCGGTTTTTCTTGCGTGCGCGCGCGGCTGTCCATCAGTCCAGCCGCACCGACATCCAGGCAAGGGAAACGCCAATGGCAAAGTGGAACGTTATTTCATCGGACTCGCATATCGAATGT
The DNA here is from genome assembly GCA_947475475.1 of Acetobacteraceae bacterium. Lineage (GTDB taxonomy): Bacteria > Pseudomonadota > Alphaproteobacteria > Acetobacterales > Acetobacteraceae > CANJOG01. The sequence continues at coordinate 4,046 of CANJOG010000226.1, read as the reverse complement.
TCACCGGTCGGCTGGATTGAGCGCCTGCCGAAGAATCTGCGTGACGATGCGCCGAAGCTGGTCAAGCTGCCCAATGGCGGCGACGGCATCGTGGTTGGCAACGAAGCCCCGGCCCCGCTCGGCCTGCAACTCACCGGCGGCCAGAAATTCAAAGATTTCGTGACCAAGGGCCATTCCTTTGACCAGAACCTGCCGGGCACTGGTGGGCCGGAGCAGCGCCTGAAGGAACAGGATCTGGACGGCGTGGACGCCGAACTTCTGTTCTGCGCGGTGGTTGCCACCTCGCTGAAGAAGATCAAGGACCCGAACATGCTGAATGGCATTGCCACGGCGTGGAATTCCTGGCTCTCCGATTTCTGCTCGCACAACACGGACCGCCTGCTCGGCGTCGGCCTCGCCCCGCCCACCACGGCGAAGGACGCGATCGCGGAAATGGAACGCATCGCCAAGCTGCCTGGTCTTGTTGTGACGCAGCTCCTCACCTTCCCCAATGGCGGTGAATGGGGCACCTATGGCGACGAGCCGTTCTGGGCCGCGGCCAATGAAATGGGCATGCCGATCTGCGCCCATCACAACTTTGGCGGTGAGAGCGGCCACAAATCGCATCCGCTGCCGGGCCAGGATGACTACAAGCCGCTTTCGATGGAAGGCAGCATCGACCTCTCGGTCTTCGCCTGGCTGCTGACCTGCGACATACCGATCCCGACCATCCCCATCCTCACCATCGAGCAACTCTTCCTCGGCGGCGTGCTCGACCGCTACCCGAATCTCCGCATCTTCTTCGGCGAATCGGGTGCCGGCTGGCTGCCTTACTGGATGGAACAGATCGACGATCGCTACTCGCGCCATCGCCATTGGGCCGGCGTGAACCTGAAGATGAAGCCGACCGATTATATCCGGAAGCACTTCATGTTCTCGTTCATGGAAGACCGCGTCGCCATCGAGAACCGCGCCCGCATCGGCGTGGACAACATTGCCTGGTGCAATGACTTCCCGCACTCGGTTGGCGACTGGCCGTATTCGCGCGAAACCCGCGAGCGCCAGATGTTCGACGTTCCCGACAATGAGCGCCGTAAGCTCGAAGGCCTGAACATCGCCGAATTCCTCAAGCTGATCACCAAAGAGGAAAAGGAGGGCATGGCTCAGGAACCGCGTTCGGAAAAGGTGGAGTCGCTCCGCGTCCCCGCCCGCGGCGAACGCCGGGCTTCGTAAGTGCGACAAGCCGGGCCGGAAGATCACTTCAGGCCCGGCTCCTGAATCGATTGGGCCAGCCAGGGCGGTTAAATGCCCATGCTGGCCCGTTCTATGTCAGCCAGTTTCAGCCGAGAGAGTGTCTCAGCACCCAGCGCGGCGCATCATCCCATCCGCGCGCGTCTCACCAAGATTATCCGCCATGGTCAGGCTCTCGCTCGTCGCGATGAAGTGGTTGGTCGGCGACAGGCGCGGATAGGCGGCAATCGGCTTGGTCTTGTCCGAATTATTCTCCAGCCATTGTGTCATCTTCACGCCATCGGTGGAACCGACCGCCTCGGCCGCCTGCTTGGCCATATAGAGCTGGTCATAGGTTTCGATGACATTGATGACCTGAGTGGACGGATCCAGAGTCGGCGCGAACTGCTTCAGCCGCACCAGGAACTGCGCATAGGGCGAGACACCCACAGCATCGCCGGCACACGCGGTGAACGGCTTGATGCCCACGCCGGCCACCAGGCGCTTGATCGCCGTCGGACCCACCTGCTTGGCGATCACATTATAGCTGATCACCACGCCGTTATTGCCGGCAACATCAACATTCCAGCCCAGCTCGTCGATATTCTTCAGCACCGTGCCGGTATCCTTCACAAAGGTCTGCGGCATCAGGATGAAATCGACCCCCTTGCGGCGTAGCGACAGAAGCTGCGGCGTCACGTCCTCGGAGTTGGCGGGAAACTGGTCCTCGGCCACCACCGGCACACCGCGCTGGGCGAGGCGGGCCCTGATGCGCTCGACCTGCAGCTTGGACTGCTGCACATCGTCGCTGAAAATCGCGATGGCTTTCGGCTTGCGCACATCGACGGCGTAATCCGCCATGGCATCGCCGATCGCATCCGTATTCGGCCCATAGGTGAACAGTGTCGGGCCAAGCTGCGGGGTGATCAGCACGGAGGTGGCAAAGCTCCAATAGGTGAGCTGCGTATTCGTCTTCATCACCGCATTGGCCGCGGCAATGGCTGTCGGGCTGTACAGCGGGCCAAGCATGATCTCGACTTTTTCCTGCTGGACCATGCGCCGCGTCTCGGCGACGGCGGCCGTCGGATCGGCGCCATCATCACCCTGCACCAGCACGAGCTGGCGGCCGAGAATGCCGCCGGCATCGTTGATCTCCTTGGCCGCCATGCGCGCGCCAATCAACGCGGCAATACCGGTCTGCGCGCCACCGCCCGTGGTGGTGAACAGGGCACCGACCTTGAGCGGCTCCTTGGACTGCGCCAGCGTCTCGCCAGGCAGCAGGGCCAGACCCGCGCCGAGCAGCATCGACAGTGCCGCGATGGTAGTGGTTGTCGTCTTGGTCATTCTGTCCCTCCCAGGCGCCGCCGGCATCGCCGGAGCGTGCATGCTTGTTGTGCCCAGCATACGTCGCCCGCAGCACTCCGCAAGCGGGAAGCCACACCGCCAGGGGGCGCAATCTGCGTCAAACCGCGATAGACCGGCGCCATGTCCGCCCCTCCCTCCCCGCCACTCCCCGCCCGGGGCCTTCCAGCCCGGGGCCTTCCCGCCCGGGGCCGCATCGCCACGCTGATCGGCGCCGGCGCCAGCCTTCTGGCCGATGCAGGGCTCGAGGGTGCGATGCTCGAGTCCCGCCTGCTGCTGTCCCATGCGCTCGGCCTCACCACCACCAGCCTGATCGCACGGCGTGACGAGATTGCCGAGACCGCCCTCTTCGCCGCCCTGCTCGCCCGCCGCGCCGCCGGCGAACCGCTGGCTTACATCACCGGCCACCGCGAATTCTGGAGCCTGGATTTCCTCACCAACCCGGCGACGCTCATCCCGCGCGCCGATTCCGAAACGCTGATCGAGGCCGCATTGGGCGCCTTCGCCGGCCGCCCGGCCCCGGAAACCATTCTCGATCTCGGCACCGGCACGGGCTGCCTGCTGCTCGCCTGCCTGAGCGAATTTCCCGCCGCCTGGGGTATCGGCATCGACCGCTCCCCCCACTCGGCGGCACTCGCCGCGCGCAACGCCGCCCGCCTGGGGCTGGCCAGCCGCGCCGCCTTCCTGGCCGGAAATTGGGCCGCCGCGCTGGCCACGCGGTTCGACCTGATCCTTTCCAACCCGCCCTACATCCCCCAAGCCGATATCCCGGGATTGATGCGCGAGGTCGCCGCACACGAACCCGCCAGCGCACTCGATGGCGGCGCGGACGGGCTCGATGCCTATCGCGCCATCATCGCCGCCCTGCCAGGGCTGCTGAGCCCCACGGGCATCGCCATTCTCGAACTCGGCATCGGCCAATCCGTTGCGGTCGCCGCATTGGCCGAGTCAGTGGGATTTGCCGCACCTGCCTTGAAGGCGGACCTCCCCGGCATCGCCCGCGCCATGATCATCAGCAATGCCCGGCGGGATGGCTGAAACCGGCGGAAATCACTTGGCAGGCCGGGTCCCCGCAGCTAGCTTCCCGCTCGCAAGACGTGCCGATCGTGGCTTGAGTCGCTCATCGACGGAAGGCGGGAACAGATCCCCCATCCGCTCAGGGCCCTCACTCCTGCCTCCACCGCCGCCAGACTGGGTTCTCCAGCGCCGGCCTGCGAGGACTGGAGCGTTTCGTGGAAACCAATGACTGGTTATCCACCCCGGAGACATCCGGAAATTTTCCGCCCGGGCCGGCTTGGTCTGGCCAGGCGGGACAATGCTTGCCGCGGCAGGCCCGTTTTGACGGACCTGCCCACTGGAACAAGCCGATCGAGCCCAGGCAGAGCGAACGACTACCATCAGGATCAACGCTATCAATAACGGGACAGCGGACCAGCTAATGAACATGAAGCGTATGCGCGGCCGTAACAATAACC
>CANJOG010000225.1 GCA_947475475.1 Acetobacteraceae bacterium | reverse complement strand
CGCAATTCGCTCAGGATCATGGAACGTTGCCGTTCGGCGGGCCAGTCCTTGGGATCGAAACTGGCCGCTACGGCAAGGCCCATGGCCATGACAAGCAGGCGCTCTGCAAGCTGCTCGCGCTCCTCCTGGCTGCGTCCGCCAGCTTCAGCCTTGGTGGCGAGGAAGGCGCCCAACCGCTTACGGGTCATGTCCACCTGGTCGCGCTGATTGCGGGCAAACACGCGGTCAGCGATGGCCGCGCCCCAGAAAGCGAACCAGACCCGCCAGTCATCGCGCCGCTCACGGTCAAGTGGGGCGATGGTTTCCAGCCAGTCCAGCACTGTGCCGCCCTGCTCTTCCACCTTGTCGAATCGCTTGCGCGAGCGCGCGGCGGAGTAATTGTAGCAGTAGAGCATCAGCGCCTTCTTGTCGGCGAAGTAGTGGCTGACAATGGCCGTGCTGCAACCCGCCTCGCGTGCCACGGCGCGAAAGGTCAGCCCCTCGGCGCCATGTTCAGCGACGAGCTTGGTGGCGATGGCCGCGACTTTCTCCCGGCGGGCTTCGTGATCGACGATGGCAGGCATTGACGTCCGTCCGGCTGGTATGACACCCGTTACATCGGCTGGCCGCGCCGCGGAAAGGTCTGGCCTTAGGGGGATTTGTGATGGCTGATGAGAGCAAGAGCAAGACCGTGACCTGCGATGTACTGGTGGTCGGCTCCGGTGCCGCCGGGTTGACCGCTGCCGTCACGGCGCGCAAGGCAGGGCTCGAGGTCCTGCTGGTCGAAAAAGACGAGAACTTCGGCGGCACCTCAGCAATCTCGGGCGGCCAGGTCTGGATTCCTGGCAATCACCACGCGATCCAGGCCGGCGAAGCAGATGATCGCCCCGCGATGCTCGCCTATCTCAAGCGCGAGACGGGCAATTATTTCGACCAGGAACGAGTCGAACTCTTCCTCGATACCGCACCGGAAATGTTGAAATTCATCGAGACGGAAACCCGTGCGCGTTTCGGTGCCTCCAAGTATCCCGACTATCATCCGGCCTATGAAGGCTTCTCGCTGGTGCGCTCCGTCGCGTCGCTGGAAGCGCAGCCGGAGGAGCTGGATCGAGAATTGCTCAGGCACCTCAAGCCGATCCTGCCACAGACCGTCTATGGCGGCATCGCGGTCGGATCGAGCGTCGAGATCAAGCAGCTCATGACAGCGGGCCGGTCCGTCGGCGGCGTCAAGCTGATCGCCAAGAAGATTTTCCGTCACTGGATGCAGGTTCTGAAATATGGCCGCGGCGAACCGGTTGTGCGCGGCCGCGCGCTGGTGGGCCGCCTGGCGCAGACGCTGCTCGATTTGGGTGTGCCGCTCTGGCACAGTGCGCCCGCGAAAAAGCTGCTGGTCAATGACACGCGTGTGGTCGGCGCCGAGATTGGCCGGCCGGATGGCTCAACCGTCACCGTGCTGGCGCGCCGCGCCGTCGTGCTGGCTGCTGGCGGCTTCACCAAGGATACGGCCCGCCGCGAGAAGTATTTCAGCCATATCGCCGCAGGCAAAAGCCATGCGGCACCCACACATGAAGGCAATACCGGCGATGGCATCCGCCTCGGCGAGGAAGTCGGCGCGGTGTTTTCCATGGAAGTGACGAATCCAGGCGCCTGGGTACCCGTCTCGGTCATTCCAGGCCGTACCGGCAACGAAGCGGTCTTCCCGCATCTGATTGACCGCCAGAAGCCCGGCTTCATCTGCGTCACGCGCAACGGCAAGCGCTTCACCAACGAAGCCGGGCCGTATCACGATTTCGTGCAGGCGCTGGTGCGCGCCAATGAGGGCGAGGCGGATTCCTATTGCTGGCTGATCGCGGAAAAGCCGGCGATGCGTCGCTGGGGCATGGGCTACGTGAAGCCGGCGCCGATTCCGTATGGGGAGCATATCCGCTCCGGCTATCTGAAAACCGCCGCCACGCTCGCCGACCTCGCCACAATCTGCGGGATTGACCAGTCCGGCTTCGCAAAGACCATCGGTGCTTTCAACGAGAATGCGAAGAAGGGCGTGGACCCGGATTTCGGCCGTGGCAGCGACCAGTATGACTTCTACCAAGGCGACGATGCGCATAAGCCGAATTCATGCCTGGGCCCGCTGGAGCGTGGCCCGTTCTTCGCGGTGAAGGTGATCCCTGGCGATCTCGGAACCTTCGCCGGCCTTGCGACGGATAAATTCTCCCGCGTGCTCAATACGTCGGGCGATGTGATCCCCGGCCTCTACGCTGTCGGCAATGACCAGCGCAGCGCCTTTGCTGGCACCTATCCGGGGCCCGGATCGACCATCGGGCCGGGCATGACCTTCGCCTTCATCGCGGCGCGCCACATCGCCGCCCAAGGCGCGTAAGGGTCGGCAGGCGGGATCGGCCATGCTAGCGTCCCCTCCAAGAATCGAGAGGACGCAGCATGATCGACCATATCAATGTCCGCGTGAGCGATATCGTGCGCAGCAAGGCGTGGTACAGCACCGCCCTCGCGCCGCTCGGCTACGTGGTCACCTACGATTTTCCATTTTCGGAAAAGCGTAAGACAGCGACAGTCGGGTTCGGCATTGGCGGCCGCACCGAACTCTGGATCAGCCAGGCGCCCGGCCAGCCGGACCCGATCGCGCCGGTGCATATCGCCCTTGGCGTGACCAAGCGCGCATTGGTGCATGATTTCCACGCTGCCGCGCTTGCCGCCGGTGGGCGGGACAATGGTTCGCCGGGACTCCGCCCCCATTACACGCCCACCTATTACGGCGGATTTGTTCTCGATCCCGACGGCCATAATGTCGAAGCCGTCTGCCGGGAGGCGGAGTGATGGCGCTGAAAATCGGGCTGCATATCACTGGCACGGAGAAGCTCTTCGGCGGCAAAGTGCAAGGCGTGGTCCGCGCGGCACAACTCGCCGATGAGGCTGGGCTCGATCTCGTCACCATTGGCGAGCATCTGGCGATCGATCCGCGGGGGCTGGCCGATTATCCGTTCGGCGCCTATCCGCTGCCGCTCGATGCCCAATTTTTCGAGCCGATCGCGTTACTTTCGGCCATTGCGGCCAGCACGCGGCGCATCCGGCTCGCCACATCGATCCTGATCGCCCCTCTCCGCTCCGGCCTGCTGCTGGCGAAAAGCCTCGCGACACTCGACGCTCTTTCCGAGGGGCGACTAGAGGCCGGGTTCGGCATTGGCTGGCATCGCGAAGAGTATGCGGCGGCCGGCATCGATTTCGAGACGCGCAGGGCGATGCTGTTCGAACAGATCGCTTTGTGCCGCAGGCTCTGGAATGGCGGCGAGGCGAGTTTCGCAGGAAAATTCGTTCAGTTCGACGGGCTGCATTTCCATCCCCGCCCGCCGCAGGGCGAGGCCTTGCCAATCTGGCTCGGCATCGCCCCGGCACCGCGCAATGCTGAACAGGTCGCCCGGCTCGCCGATGGCTGGACCGCGCCGCCCTGCTCTCTGGACGACTTGCGCGCGAGCATCGCGACGCTGCGGACCGCCTGCGCGGCGGCGGGACGCGATCCCGCCAGCCTCGGGATTCGTGCCTTCCTGCCCCCCGTGCGGCGTGAAGATGGCAGCGTGGACCTGCCAGCCTCGCTCGCCGCCATCCCCGGCCTGCGCGCGGCCGGGGCGGACACGCTGGTTGCCAGCGTACCGGCCTTCTGTGCCCGGGCGGAAGATATCCCGGTACTGATCGGCGCACTTGCCTCAGCGCGCTGACGCTCAGTCCGGCGCGCGCCAGGCGCCCGGATGCTGGGCAAGCATGCCGCCATCAGCGAGATAGCCGACGCCGGTGATGTAGCTTGCATCGTCCGAAGCCAGAAACAGCACCAGCGCCGCCATTTCCTCGGGCTGCGCCATCCGGCCCATGGGAGACATGCTCTTATAGGCTTCCATGATATTTGGAACGGTGCGCAGGCTTTCCGCCGTCAACGAGGTCAGCGTCGTGCCCGGCTGGATGGCGTTGCAGCGGATATTCAAACCTTCCCGCGCACACCAGGAGGCAACTGACCGCGTGATGCCGAGCACGCCAGCCTTGGTCGCTGAATAGGACACGTCCGAGGGAATGCCGGTATTGCCTGCAGTGGATGAGACATTGACGATCGCGCCGCTCGATCCGCCTGGATTTTCCCGCATCATGGCAATCGCTTGCTGACAGCCGATCAGCGTGCCGGTGAGGTTGATACCCACCGTACGATGCCAGGTTTCCAGATCAACATTGGAGATATTCTTGCGCGAAACGATACCGGCATTGTTGAACAGAATATCGAGCCGGCCGAACTGGCGCTTCGTTTCCGCCATCACCACCTTCCAGCCATCTTCGCTGGCCACATCGTGATGAATGAAGATGCCGCCAATCTCGGCCGCAACGGCAGCGCCATTGGTATCATCGATATCCGTGACGACCACCTTCGCACCCTCTGCGGCAAAACGCCGCGCGGTTGCCGCGCCAATGCCCGCCGCGCCACCAGTCACGATGGCAACTCTTCCCTCGATCCGTCCCATACCCGCATCTCCCTGCTTATTGCGGGCAGGCTAGCCGCTCAATCGAAACGCGGCCAGGGGCGCTGAGCGGGACGGATTCGCTCGAAGAAATGTGCCATGCGCAGCACGCCGATATCGTCAAAGCGATGCCCGG
>CANJOG010000224.1 GCA_947475475.1 Acetobacteraceae bacterium | reverse complement strand
CTCCCGCCGCCCAACGGCGCCATCGACATAGAGCATGTCGCCGAGTGAGCCATCCGTATGAAGATGCGTCGAGAGCAGGCCGCGATCGGTGCCGGTCCCGGCCCCCTCGCCCGCCTGCAGCACGACGGCGCCGGCCCCGTCACCGAACAGCACGCAGGTGCCGCGGTCTTCCCAATTGAGGATCCGCGAATAGACCTCGCTGCCGATCACCAGGGCGGTGCGCGCCTGGCCGGTGCGGATCAGGCTGTCGGCAATCGACAGTCCAAAGACAAAGCCGGTGCAGGCCGCGGCGATATCGAAGGCAAAGCCCCGCTTGACGCCGAGCAGCGCCTGGACCTGGGCGGCGGTCGAGGGAAACGCATTGTCGGGCGTCGTGGTGCCCAGGACGATCAGGTCAACCTCGGAGGGATCGACCTTGGCGTGTTCCAGCGCCTCGGCCGCCGCGCGCGCGCCCATGAAAGCGGCGGTTTCGGTCTCATTGGCGAGATGGCGCTGGCGGATGCCGGTACGGTCGAAGATCCATGCGTCGGAGGTGTCGACCGTCTTGGCCAGTTCTTCGTTGGTGACGATGCGTTCCGGCAGATAGCCGCCGACGCCGAGCAGCAGGGAGCGAATCATGTGCGTCAGACCGTCGCGAGGCCAGAATCGGCGGCGGGTACAGCTGGCGCCGCGCCAGCGGCTTTGATGGCGGCGAGGCCGGACATGCGGGCGAGTCCTTCCCTGATTCGGTCGTTGAAATGGTGGACCACCATGTCCATGCCGACGTCAACGGCATGGGCGAATCCGTTGGCATCGGTGCCGCCATGGGATTTCACCACGACGCCGTTGAGGCCGACAAAGACGGCGCCGTTATAGCGGCTGGGATCGAGCCATTCGCGCAGCCGCTCCAGCGCCGGGCGGGCGAGCAGATAGGCGATGCGGGAGGAAAAGCTGGAGCGAAAAACTTGCTTGAGCATGTCTCCCACCAGGCGCAGCGCGCCTTCGCCGGTCTTCAGCGCGATATTGCCGGTGAAACCATCGGTGACGACGACATCGACCGTGCCAGCGCCAATGTCATGGCCTTCGACAAAGCCATGGAACTGCGCGGCGATATGGCTCTCGCGCAGCAGGTCGGCGGTCTGGCGCAGCATCTCCAGCCCCTTCTGCTCTTCCGAGCCGACATTGAGCACGCCGAGGCTGGGCGATGGCAGGCCGAGCACCGTGCGGGCAAAGACCTCGCCCATGACGGCAAATTCGACGAGATTGCGAACGTCGCACTGCACATTGGCGCCAAGATCGAGCATGACGACGTCGCCGCGCGCCGAGGGCGCGATTCCGGCCATGGCCGGGCGGTCGATGCCAGGCAGGGTCTTGATGATAATCTTGGCGAGTGTGAGCAACGCGCCTGTATTACCGGCCGAGACGACGCCGGACGCCTCGCCCGCCGCCACGGCGTCAATCGCCATGCGCATGGACGTGCCGCGCATGCGCAGCGCCTGGGTGGGCTTGAGGTCGTTGGTAATGACATCCGGGGCGTGGCGTACGGTGCAGGCGCCCCGTGCGCGCTTGTAGCGAGCGAGCAACGGATTTAGGCGTGCCTCGTCGCCAACAAGCAGGAATTTTGCATCCGGATGGCGCTCGGCGGCGATATTCAGGCCGCGCACAATCATGTCCGGGGCACGATCCCCACCCATGCCGTCGATCGCCAGTGTGAAGGGAGCGCTCATCGACGCAGCCATTCCACCCTATCCGGCCGGAAAATACCGGCGCAGGCGCCACGCCATAAACTGGCGTGGGGACCACGACACAGGCAAGCCCCCTCCGGTGCCCTCAACATGCGTCGTTGCATGATGTGAGAACCGGTGGCCGCGTCGTCATACTCCAGGCCTGCAATCAGGCCCGGACGACGCCCTTCAACGGCTTGCCAGCGGCGGCAATCTCGCGCCCGTCATAGTAGCCGCAATGGCTGCAGACGTGGTGCGGGCGCTTCAGCTCGCCGCAATTGCCGCATTCGGCATGGGCTTCGCCGCGCAGGGCCTGGTGGCTGCGACGCATGCCCGCGCGGGACGGGGAGGTTTTTCTCTTGGGAACGGCCATCGGACTACGCCTTCATGCAAGCTAGTATCGCGCCCCGGTGAGGCCGGAGCCGGGATCACCATGCGGGGATCATCGGAGCCGGAAGTTTCATCCAAGCGCAACAACAGAGCGGCGGCGTCTAGCAAAGCGGCGTTGGCTGCGCAAGCGATGCCTCATGATGGCTGGAATGTTTCCAGCCCCGGCCCCTGCCGGCCCTGCCCTGGACGCCGTGTGGAACCCTATTGGCGATGTCGGTTGGCCAGGGCCGCGAAGGGGTGTTCCTCCGCTTCCGTGGCGGTTTTCGGCAGTTCCGCGCCGGGTTTACGCGGATAGGGATCGAGCGAGAGGGCCAGTTGCTCCGTGGTCGCGTCGCCGAGATCGATGACGCCGTTCTCATAGGGCACTTCGTCCTCCGACTCGGGGTCGTCATCGGTCTCGGTGCCGGCAGGGACGAAAGTCAGGGAGAATTTTTCCTCCAGACTCGTCTCGAAAGGCTCCAGCGTGACGACGCAGTCCTGTTTGAAGGCGGCGGTGAGCCGTCCCGTGGCGCGGACACGGCCGGCATGCTCGGGTATCAGGTGCCAGTCGCAGCCCAGCACCTGGAGCGAATGCAGGCCGAGGCGGGCCGCCAGAGGGGCCAGTTCGGCGGGTTTGGCCTCGACGCGGGAGGCGATCCCGGTATGGGGGATGCGCTCAGCGGCGAGCGGGTGGTGCAGTTCGGGCGTCATGGCGGGTCCTGGGGCGAAAGGGAGGCGGATCAGATGGAGTCGGGAGCAAGGAAAGTCAGCACGCCCTTGCGCAGGGCGGCATCGGCCTGACCGGACAGCTGCTGGTCCTGGGTGATGGCGATGCGGGCAAGATGTACCGCGGCGGCGGCGATGGCCGGGTCGGAGTCGCTGCGCCAGACATTGCGGGCAAGTGCGGTGGCCAGAGCTGCCGGCTCGGTCATGGCGGGCTCATAGACCGAGGCGCGGCCATGGAAGCCCTCCCACATAGCGCGCACGCGCTTGGGCACGGAGAGGTCGCCGACGCCCATTTCGCGTAGATTGATATCCATGTCGGAGAACATGGCATCGAAGATGGCCTGGGCGATCTCGACCCCGCCAGGCTCGATCCGGCGCGTCCGGCGGATGGCGAGGAAGGCGAACAGGCAGACCATGTCGAAGCGGCCATCGAGTGTATCGGGGACGCCAAGCCGCTCATAATAAAAGGGCTCGCGCGCGGCCGACACGGCCAGGCCATAGAGCTGGAAGCCCGTGCGCTCGTGGCGCCGCCGGCCGATCAATCCGAAAAACGCCATGCCGTTCGCCTCAATACGGGTTGGTGTAGGCCACGCGCCGCCGGATTTTCCGCCGCCCCGCGATGCTCCGCGAGGGGCCGGCACGGCAGCTGCGCATTGACAAGCCGGCGCGCGGCGTGACACCCCACAGATAGCGTCCCACCCCATCCGGTCAACCGCCGGCGCCGGGAAGGGACGAATGCTTGCAGGATGTGCCCGTGCGCCCGATCTCCCTCCCCGCCTTGTTTCGCTCCGTCGTGTTGATCCCCGTCTTGTTCCTCGGCACTGCTACCCTCGCCGGCTGCAATACGGTGTCCAGCGTGGTCGAGGCCCCGTTCGGCTTCCTCGCCGCCCCCAAGGTGGTGCGCGGCAACAAGCTCGACCCTGACGTCGTCAAAGAGCTGGTGGTCGGCGTCAGCACACGCACCGATGCGCAGAGCCTGCTCGGCACGCCGACGGCGAAGGCGAGCTTCGAAGAGAATACCTGGCTCTATATCACCGAGACGACCCAGTCCCGCGTCGGGCGGATGCCCGCGGTGCTGGACCAGAATGTGGTGGCGCTGACCTTCGACGACGGCGGCGTGCTGCGTGGCGTGAAGACCACGGGCGCCGAAGAGGCCCGCGATATCGATATGGTGGCGCGCGCGACCCCCTCGCCGGGCACCGAGGCGAGCTTTTTGCAGCAATTGCTGGGCAATGTGGGCCGCTTCACCCCTGGCAGCGGCCGCAATACCGCGCCGACGCGCGATCGTCTCTGAGGGCCTAGAGCACGTTCCGTTCGAGTGGAATCACCCGAACGGAAGGTCGTGCTCTAGAAACTTAATCTCTAGAGCCGCCCCCGCGGCCGTGCAGGCCGATCAGGGCTGAGACGGCCCAGCCGGCGCGGCCCCTGGCCTCCTCCGGGCTCGGAGGGGCACCCTGGCCCATCAGCAGGCGCTGCTGCACATCGCCGATCAGCAGGCAGAAAAAAATCCCCGTCATCGGATAGACCTCGCCCGTCAGCAGCCCGTCGGCCACGGCGTCGGTGAGGCATGTCGATATCACCCGGTCGACCGGCCCCCTGCCATGCTCGCGCAGCGCCTGGGCGACTTCCGGATTGCGCGCCCCCTCGGTGATGGCGAGTCGGGTCATGGCGATGACATCGGGCTCGCAGAGATCGGCGAGCAGCCGGGCGCCAAAGCCGGTCAGGATGGCAGCAAGTTCCACCAGACTGGTCGCGCGCGGCAGGGGCTCGGACGGGTTGCCGACATTGCGCCCGGCGATGCAGGCGGCAACGATATCCTGTTTGGTGCGAAAATTGGCGTAG
>CANJOG010000223.1 GCA_947475475.1 Acetobacteraceae bacterium | reverse complement strand
CACAAAATCGAGAACATGTTCGGCAGGCTCAAGGACTGGCGCAGAATTCACACCCGCTACGACAGGTGCGCCCACACCTTTTTCTCAGCTATCTGCCTCGCTGCTACCGTCGCCTTCTGGCTCAATCAATGAGTCCTGAGCCTAGCTTCTAGCCGCGCGGTGCGGCGGCGCGTTCCAGGCGGTCATTGAGCGCGAGGCCGAGACCGTGATGCGGGATTGGCATGACGGCGATGGCGGATGCGCCGGGCGTGGCGTCCAGCGCGCGCAATCCGGCGAAGAGGCGAGTCGCTGCTTCGGTGAGATCGCCTGACGCGCTCAGGGAAAATGTCGTGCAGCCGCCTGTGAGTGGCGGGCCGAAGGCGAGCAGTGCCTCGGTGGGTGCGATACTGGTGGCGCTGAGGCGGACCGGCAGGCGCGGGGCGTAGTGGGAGCGCAGCATGCCGGGGGCACGCGGGGCGTGATCGTCGGATTCGGCGCGGGCGATCGGGCCGAGGATTTCTTCCAGCGCCTCGCGCGAGATGCCGCCGGGGCGGAGCAGGACGGGCCTGGGGCCGGAGAGGTCCAGAATGGTGGATTCCAGCCCGACCGCGCAGGGACCGGAATCGAGAATGGCCTCGATGCGGCCGTCGAGTTCGGAGAGTACGTGCTGCGCGGAGGTGGGGCTGACCTGGCCGGAGCGATTGGCCGAGGGGGCGGCGATCGGGAGTCCGGCTGAGCGCAGCAGGGCGCGGGCGGTCTCGGAGGCGGGGACGCGGATGGCCAGCGTTGGCAGGCCGGCGCCGGTGAGGTCGTGGATTGGCGTGGCGGGCAGGCGCGGCAGCACGAGCGTGAGCGGGCCGGGCCAGAATTCTTCCGCCAGGAGGCGCGCGGCCTGCGTGGCCGCGACATGGGCGAAGGCGCTGTCGGCATCGGGGAAATGCGAGATCAGCGGATTGAAGCGCGGGCGTTGCTTGGCGGCGAAAATGGCGGCGACGGCGTCGCCTTTGGTGGCGTCGGCGCCCAGGCCGTAGACCGTCTCGGTGCCGAAAGCGACCAGTTTGCCTTCGCGCAGGAGCGCGGCCGCGCGGGCGATGCCTTCTGGCGTTGCGGACAGAAGCTCGGTCATTTTCCCTGGCAATAGAAGTTGGGATTTTCCCAGCCTGGCTTGCCATAGGCGAGGCGCTTGCCGTCCATGGTGCAGACCTTGCCTCCGGCGGCTTCCAGCACCGCCTGGGGGGCGGCGGTGTCCCATTCCATGGTGCGGCCGAAGCGGGGATAGAGATCGGCCAGCCCTTCGGCCATGCGGCAGAATTTCACCGCCGAGCCAAAATTGCGCATTTCGGCGAGTGTGCGGCCGGCGAGGAAGCTGTTGAGCTGCTCGACATCGCCGTGATGGCGGGAGGCGAGCACGGTGACGCCTTCCGGTGGCGGGACGCGTGCGGTGATGCGGTGGATGCCGGTGGCGTCATGCTTTTCGGCGCCGAGGCCCTTGATGCCGGCGAAGACTTCTCCGGTGGCGGGGATGGCGACGGCGCCGAGAATGGGCTCGCCGTTGCGGACCAATCCGATATTGACGCAGAAATCATCGAGACCGTTGGCGAATTCGCGGGTGCCGTCCAGCGGATCGACCAGCCAGTATTCGTTCTCAGTCTCTGGCAGGTTGCCGTCCTCGGCCTGTTCCTCGGCGATGGCGGGGATATGCGGCGTTGCTTCGCGCAACCCCGCGAGGATGATGGCCTCGGCGGCGTGGTCGGCCGCGGTGACGGGGGAGCGGTCGCCTTTGCGCAGCACGTCGAACCCGTCGGCGCGGACCTTGAGGATGGCGGCGCTGGCGTCGCGGGTGAGGCGGATGGCGAGGTCGAGCAGCTCGCGGTCGGATATGGGGTGCGCGGTCATGATTGCGGGATAACCCGGGCCGACCCATCTGGCAAAGGTGAGGGCCACTGCTATGGTGGCGCACCATTCACCCTGTTGCGTGAGGTTCCGTATGCTCGAGATCGTGTTCGCCAAGCCTGCTGTGCCGAAATCCGGTGCGTTGTCCGTGCTGGTTACCGAGGACAAGGCCGCGTTGTGGCCGGCACTGGATCAGGCCGCGCCTGGGCTGGCGCGGGCGCTGGCGGCGGGCGAGTTCAAGGGCAAGAAGGCGCAGAGCTGCCTGGTGCTGGCGCCGAGCGAGACGCTGAGCCGGGTTGTTGCCGTGGGTCTCGGCAAGGAAGCCGATCTGACCCCGCGTCTGGCGGAAGAGGCCGGCGGCCGGGCGGCCTCGGCGCTGGCGAAGGATGCGCATGCGGCGGTTTATGCCGGCGGCCTGTCGCCGGAACTGGCGGCGTCGGTCGCGATGGGGGCGGTGCTGCGGTCATGGCGGTTTGACCGCTATCGCACCAAGGAAAAGCCAGAAGACAAGCCGAAGCTGGCCAAATTGAGCGTGCTGACCTCCGATCCTGCGAAGGCCAAGGCTGCGTGGGAGAAGCTCAAGCCGGTGGCGGAGGGGATTTTCCTGACCCGCGAACTGGTGTCCGAGCCGGCCAATGTGTTGTTCCCCGCGAGCATGGCCGATCGCGCCAAGGCGGCGCTAACTCCGCTGGGCGTGAAGGTCGAGGTGCTGGGGCTGAAGGAACTGACCAAGCTCGGCTTCGGCTCGATGCTCGGCGTGTCGCAGGGCAGCGCCAATGAGCCGCGCATGGTGGTGATGCAGTGGAACGGGGCTGGCGGCACCAAGGGCAAGAAGGCTCAGCCGGTCTGCTTCGTTGGCAAGGGCGTGACCTTCGATACCGGCGGCATTTCCATCAAGCCGGCTGGCGGCATGGAGGATATGAAGTGGGATATGGCCGGCGCAGGGGCCGTGATTGGCGCCATGGCCGCGCTGGCGGGGCGTAAGGCGAAGGTCGATGCGGTCGGGCTGGTGGGCCTGGTCGAGAACATGCCGTCGGGCACGGCGCAGCGGCCGGGCGATGTGGTGACGTCCTATTCCGGTCAGACGATCGAAGTGCTGAACACCGATGCCGAGGGGCGTCTGGTGCTCGCCGATGTGCTTTGGTACGCGCAGGAGAAGTTCAATCCGCGCTTCATGATCGATCTCGCAACACTGACCGGGGCGATGATCGTGGCGTTGGGCAGCGAATATGCCGGCATGTTCGCCAATGACGACGCACTGGCACAGCAGCTCTCGGCGGCGGGTGAGCTGACGGGCGAGCGGCTGTGGCGTTTCCCGATGGGTGAGAGCTACGACAAGATGTTGAAGTCCGACATCGCCGATATGAAGAATATCTCAGGTGGGCGCGGGGCCGGGTCGATCACGGCGGCGCAGTTCATCCAGCGTTTCACCAATGGCAAGACCTGGGCGCATCTGGATATTGCCGGCGTGGCCTGGGGTTCGAAGGACACGGCGACGGTGCCGAAAGGGGCGAGCGCGTTTGGCGTGCGTCTGCTCGATGCGCTGGTGGCGCAGAATTTCGAGGGCTGATCTCGCTTTATGCTGACCGCGCGCCGTCTGAGAATTGAGCTGGCGGGGCGCGGGAAGGCGGAAGCTGGCGTTGTGCTTGTGCAGGAGGGCGGGGAAATCCCGCCCTTTTGCTGTCTGGCGGCTGTGGCGGACGGGTTTACCGGGGCGGTTGGGCAGGCGTGCCTGGTGCTGGCGGGCGCCGTTCCAACGCTACTGGTGGGGCTGGGGCGCGCTCCGGATCGCGCGGCGGTGGAAGCGGCTGGGGCGGTTTCCGTGGCTCGGCTGGCGCGGTTTGGCCGGGTGCGGGCGGATTTATCGGGCATTTCGGTGGAGTTGGCGGCGGGATTCGCGCTGGGGGCGGCTTTGCGGATGCCGGTGGGGGATTTCCGTACGCGGGAGGATGAGGAGGCGCCCCGGATTGCCCGGCTGGATGTGGCGGTGGGGGACCGGGCTGGCTGGGCGGTGGCTTGGAGGCGGGCCGAGGCGGTGCTGGAGGGGGTTTTGCTGGCGCGGCGTCTGGTGAGCCTGCCGGGTAATTTTCTGAATCCGGTTAGTTTTTGTAACCAGATCGCGAAACTGGAGAAGCTTGGGCTGACGCTGGAGGTGCTGACGGGAAAGGCGCTGCGGCGAGCCGGTCTGGGCGGGTTGATGGCGGTCGGCCAGGGCTCGGAAAGCCCCCCTGCTCTGGCGGTGCTGCGCTGGAAAGGGACGCTCGATCTCAAGCCGGTGGTGTTTGTTGGCAAGGGGATCACCTTCGATACGGGCGGGGTGAGCATCAAGCCGGCCGAGGGGATGTGGGATATGCGGGCCGATATGGCCGGGTCGGCGGCCTGCGTGGGGGCGATGGTGGCTCTGGCGCGGCGTGGGTCTGTTGCGCCGGCGATTGCGGTGCTGGCTTTGGCGGAGAATGCGATCGGGGCGCGGAGCTACCGGCCTGGCGATGTGCTTTGGATGCATGGCGGGCGGAGTGTCGAGATTATCGACACCGATGCCGAGGGGCGGCTGGTGTTGGGGGATGCGATTTCCTGGGCAGTTGAGCGGTTTGCGCCGCGGGCGGTAATTGATCTGGCGACCTTGACCGGGGCGATTGTGGTGGCACTTGGGCATGAATATGCCGGGCTGTTTGGCAATGATGCCGGGCTTGCCGCGCATGTTGCGGCGGCTGGGTGTTCGGTCGGGGAGGGCGTGTGGGAGATGCCGATTGGCGACACGCATCGCGACGATCTGAAAT
>CANJOG010000222.1 GCA_947475475.1 Acetobacteraceae bacterium | reverse complement strand
GAAGACGGTCTGGCGCAGACGGTCAGCCGTCGGGCGGGTGGACGCGCCGGCGGGGGCGCGGAGGGCCTTGCCGCGCAGTCTTCCGGCGATAATTCTCATAAGAGGGGAATGCTCAAAGTGCTGCCTGCGGCAATTGCTCGCGCAAAACCTTGCGCGGCACTTCGGAGACTTCGCCGCGATCGAGATTGCCGAGCTGGAATGGCCCATGCGCCACGCGGATCAGGCGCGAGACACGCAGGCCCAGATATTCCATCACCTTGCGGATTTCACGGTTGCGGCCTTCCTTCAACGCCACGGTGAGCCAGCAATTATCGCCCTTCACCGAATCCAGCCCCGCCTCGATCGAGCCATAGCGCACGCCCTTGACCGTCACACCCTGGGCCAAACGCTTCAGCGCATCCTCATCCGGGCGGCCGAAAACGCGCACACGGTAGCGCCGCACCCAGCCATAGGCGGGCAGCTCGAGCAGGCGCGCGAGCCCGCCATCATTGGTGAGCAGCAGCAGCCCCTCACTGGTCAGGTCGAGCCGTCCGACGCTGACCACGCGCGGCATGCCGGGCGGGAGTTTTTCAAAGACCGTGGCACGGCCTTCAGGATCGCGATGCGTGGTCACCAGCCCCGCGGGCTTGTGATAGCGCCAGAGCCGCGCCGCCGCGGGCGGATCGACCAGCTTGCCGCGCACCTGCACCAGATCGCCGGGGGCGACAAACGTGGCGGGCTGGGTGACGACGGCATTGTTGAGCCGCACCACCCGTTCCTCGATCAGCTTCTCGATATCGCGCCGGCTGGCGACGCCGGCGCGGGCGAGCCATTTGGCGATGCGCTCGCCCTTGACCGGCGGGGCGGCGGGCTTGAGGTCATCGAACTGGATTTCCTCGATCTTGGGATCGTCGGAGCCGGTGTCATCGCTCATCGTGTCGTCGCTCATTGTGTCGTCGCTCATCGGAAAATCCTCACTCATCGCGCGGTTGCCGCGATCAGCGCGTCGAAGATGCGGCGATCACCTGGGTCGATGAAAAATTCGGGGTGCCATTGCACGCCGATGCAGAATTTATAGGCAGGGGATTCGATGCCCTCGATCACACCATCAGGCGAGACGGCATTGACCACCGCGCCGGCGCCAGCGCTGGCCACCGCCTGGTGGTGGGCTGAATTCACCCCCATGCGCTCAGCGCCCACGATGGCGTGGAGTTGCGTGCCCGGTGTAATGACAATGTCATGACCCGGCTCATGGCGCGGGTTGATCTGCTCATGCTCCAGCGCGTCCGGGATGGCGTCCGGGATATGCTGCAGCAGCGTGCCGCCAAGCGCCACGGCCAGGAGCTGCTGGCCGCCGCAAATGCCGAGCACCGGCATGTTCCGCTCCAGCGCGCCGCGCACGAGGGCGAGTTCGGCCTGGGTGCGGCCCTCTTTCAGTGTCACGGTCGGGTGCATCTCGCCACCGCCATAGAGCGCCGGATCAACGTCAAAATTGCCGCCGGTGACAACCAGCGCATCGATCCGGTCAAGGAAAGCCTCGGCGAGGACGGGATCATGCGGCAAAGCGACGGGCAGGCCGCCGGCAGCGGCGACCGCATCGGCGTAATTGGCCCGCAGCGCATACCAGGGATAGGCCGAATAACCGCCGGGCTGCTCGGAATCGAGGGTGATGCCGACCAGCGGGCGGCGGGGTTGCGTGTTCATTGTGCCTGCATAGACCAGTTTGGGCCGTGCCGGAATCAACTGGTCCAGCGGTCTGGTGTGCGGCACAAGGTCGCCATGGACGCCATGCAACTCGCTCTGGACGAGGCCCGCGCCGCCGCTGCCCGTGCGGAAGTGCCGGTCGGCGCTGTTGTGCTCGGCCCGGATGGGGCGGTGCTGGCACGAGCCGGGAATGAGACGGAGGCGCGTTGCGATGCCTCGGCCCATGCCGAAATGCTGGCTTTGCGGGCGGCTGCCGCGCGGATCGGATCGCCACGGCTGGTGGGCTGCACGCTGGTGGTGACCCTGGAGCCCTGCCCGATGTGTGCGGCCGCTGCCGCGCATTTTCGCGTGGGGCGGGTGGTTTTCGGCGCCTACGATCCGAAAGGCGGCGGGGTGGAGCATGGGCCGCGCATTTTCGAGGGGCCAGGCAGCCTGCACCGGCCGGAAGTGGTGGGCGGAGTGCGCGAGAGCGAGGCGGCGGCGTTGCTGCGGGCGTTTTTTGTGACGCGGCGGTGAGGTGGGACCCGGATTACGGCTTTGCCTGCATCCGGGCTACACTGGTGAAAATTTGGGAGGACGTGCCATGCCAGTCAACGAATTCCACCACGTCAATATCCGCGTCGCCGATCTGGAGGCGAGTCGGGAATTCTATGAAAGCGTGCTCGGATTGCGCGCGGGATTCCGCCCGCCAGTCGGCGTGCCGGGGCATTGGATGTATTGCGGCGAGGCCCCGGTGCTGCATCTGACCTTGCGTGACAATCTGGCCGAACCGCCGCCTGCCACCGGGCGGATCGATCATGTGGCGTTTGGGGCGCGTGATTTTGCCGGCACCAAGGCGATGCTGGAGGCGCGCGGCATTGCCTATCGCGAGAGCAAGGTGCCGGCCGCCGGGGTGTGGCAGATTTTCCTGACCGATCCGAATAATGTCACGCTGGAGCTGAACTTTCCCGCCAAGGAATAGAGGGTTCTATTCCTCGGTGAAGAAAGCGGCACTGGCATCGGCGTCGCGGCGTTCGCCCCAGGTGAAGACATGTGCGCGCTCCCAGGTGCGGCCGCCGCCTTCTACATCGACGTAATCGATGATCACCTTGCGATGGGCGATCAGCCAGACGCCGTCGCGCTTTTCGAAGCGGTCGAGATAGCGGCCATAGACGAAGAGCAGCTTGCCGGTGCCGGCTGCCTTGTCGCCTTCCGGGTTCAGCGCCATGAAATAGCTTTCGACTTTCGCCTTGTTGCCATCGATCTCCATCAGCTCATTGGTGATGTGATGCTGGCCGACCACGCCGGCACGGTCCATGCG
Organism: Acetobacteraceae bacterium; assembly: GCA_947475475.1. Taxonomy (GTDB): domain Bacteria; phylum Pseudomonadota; class Alphaproteobacteria; order Acetobacterales; family Acetobacteraceae; genus CANJOG01. The sequence continues at coordinate 1,669 of CANJOG010000222.1, read as the reverse complement.
CGGGATCACGTCGGCGGGGAAATCGCGGCCCAGACCGAGGAAGGAGCCGTGATCGTCGATTGCGTCGGGGTGATAGACGCTGGCGACGATTGCGGCATCGCCACGGTCGATGCCACGGCAATAGCGGTACAGCACCTGGCGGATTTCCGCCTGGGCCAGAAGGTCGTCGATGGTCATTGGTGTTTTCTCCCTAACGGTTGTTGCTTTTGCGTGGTTCGTATTGTGGGCTTCAGCCCACCACCTTGCGATCATGCGCCATGGTGGCTGGGATGGTGGGCTGAAGCCCACCCTACTGGGTTCCGTTTTCTTATGTCATGGTCTTGAAGAATCCGTGGCTGGCGTCCTGTTCGCGGCGTTTTCCGGCGGGGAAGAGGGCGGCGCGGGGCCAGGCGGCGTCTTTGTTCATGATTTCGGTATAGTCGAGAATGACGCGGCGATGGGCGATCAGCCAGGTGCCGTCGCGCTTTTCGAAATTGTCGAGATAGCGGCCCATGACCAGGATTTGAATAGCGGTGCCGTCCTCGGCGCTGCCGGAGGGCTGCATGGCGAGGAAGTAGCTTTCCACCCGCGCCTCGTTGCCGTCGATTTCCATCAGCTCGTTGAGGATGCAGTGCTGGCCGATGAGTTTGGTCGCATCCATGCGCGGCACCAGATTGTCGGGAAAATCCGCGCCCAGGCCCTTGAAGGGACCGTGCTCGTCGATGGCGCCGGGGTGATAGACGCTGGCGATCAGCGCGCGGTCGCCGCGATCGACGCCGCGGCAGTACCGGTAGAGCACCTGGCGGATTTCGGATTCGGCCAGCAGGTCGTCGAGCGTCATGCGATTCCTCGTTTCTTATGGTGGCGGAGCATAGCGCGGCGGGCGCGTCAGTCGAATGGCGTGCCATCCTTGTGCAGGAAAAGCCAGCTTCCATCAGGATTGCTCATGCCCTGGATGTCGTCATCGGGATAGGTGACGGTATCGCCCGGCGAGCGGTCGCCCACTTCCAGCCAGACCACATCGGCATCGCCGCGATTGACGAGGCAATGCGCCGTCCCACTGGCGGGAAAGCCGGCGCACATGCCGGGAGCGAGCTGCGACTCGCCGTCATCGGTGACCAGCACCGGATTTCCTTCGAGCACATAGATGAACTCGTCCTGCGTCGCATGCCGGTGCCGTAGCGCGGAAGACGCGCCGGGCACCATGCGGACGAGATTGACGCCGAAATTCTTCAGCCCGAAGCGGCTGCCCAGCGCGCGCTTGACCCGACCATTCATCATCGACTTGTAAGGCTCGGGATAGATGCTCGGCACGGTGCGCGGCGGCGCATCGGCAGCGACCAGCGCCACCGGGGTCTTGTCATCCTTGCTCATGGCAGCGCTCAAAATCCGGGCGAGAAGAAATCATGCGACAGATCGGCTGCCCCGCGCCCGCCGAGATTGAACTGGCGCAGGCGCGGCCATTCGCTGCCATCGGGGAGCGGGTCGGCATGGTCGAGCACGACACGGCGATGGGCGATTTTCCACGCGCCGTCGCGCCGCTCGAACCGGTCCAGATAGCGGCCGCGCACCATGGACGCGGCCGGCTTGCCGGTGACCGAGGCGGGTTCGGGATTCCAGGCGATGTAATAGGCCTCGACACGGGCGACATCGCCGTCCAGCTCGATCAGCCAGTTGGTGACATGGTGCT
>CANJOG010000221.1 GCA_947475475.1 Acetobacteraceae bacterium | reverse complement strand
GGCCATCCGAGTCTGTTCGATCAGTCCGGGATGGCCCCCTCCAGCCAAACCCCTGTCCATGGGATCCAAGGGACCATGTCCCTTGGCGGAGACCGGGTTCCCATCGCGCTGGCGCGATGGGGTCCCGTGCAGAGGCAGAGCCTCTGATGGGGTTCGGGGCATGGAGCCGCTTATATCGAACATGATGGTGGGCAAGCATGATCGGCATACTTAGCGTCGAGCTACGCAGAAAGCGATCTGCATTCGTACGAAGGGCCTGCGATCTCAGTCTCCGCGGTGAGCCTGGGCTCTGGGACTAAACGATTAGGCGTGCTGACGAATGGACACGCCCGGCCGCAGGTTCAAATCAGGGATAGGATACCATCTTGATTTGCTGCTGGCCGGTTAGCCAAATCAGTCAAAGCATACAGATTTCGCTGGTCGCAGGGATAGGAAACCACCGACAGTTGACACCAATCAGGGCATTCTGCTGAACGGTAATGGTGGCGAGGGGACAGGATACAACTTTTTGCCGAGGAAGTTTTTAGGAGGTCACCAGCGGTTGTGGGAATAGAAGTCCACCAACTTGAGGGTTGATGGCTTAGTCGAATGGCACGGAAGTCGTAACCAGTGCTTGGCGCCACGCTCCCGATCACTCCTCCCAGGACGAGCCCAAGGTCTTGGTCCCCGCAATTCGAGCGGTCAATTTAATTAGCTGCCGCGATGGCGTGGCAAGGAGCCGCCGAAACGGAAGGCTAATCCACATCCGGACCTGACCATATGAGCGTCAAGCAATTAGTCATTGACCTTCGTCTCCATATAATTGATTAGTGAGTCATTAATCATGATAAATGTTGACTTGGTTCATCAACGTGCGACATTTGCAGAGTAGCGAGCGGACTGCTCGACGATGTGTTCGATCGTCGGCGCTCGCAAGCTGGTCGGCCAATTATAGTCGCGCGTTTAGGCCTCGCTACATCGCGTTGTCGTTGACCAAGTTTGGCAAACAGCTCACGGGAGAGACGCACAATGGTCGATTATTCACGCTACAAGAACATCAAGGTCGAGCGTCAGGGCCGCATTCTGCGCCTGACCATCAACCGGCCGCATGCGCTGAACGCGGTCGATGAGGCGCTGCACACGGAACTTGCCTGTATTTTCTACGACGTGGCGCTGGATCGTGAGGCGGATATCGTCATCCTCAGTGGCGAGGGCCGCGCCTTCTGCGCGGGTGGCGACATCACATGGATGCAGGATGCGATCGACAAGCCGGAAATGTTCGAGGTCACGGGCATTGAGGGCAAGCGCATTGTCTACTCGCTGCTGGATCTGGAAAAGCCGGTCATCTGCCGTCTGAACGGCGACGCGATCGGCCTCGGCGCCACCATCGCGCTGTTCTGCGATGTCATCATTGCCGGCGAGAGCGCGCGGATTGGCGATCCGCATGTGCGCGTGGGCCTCGTTGCCGGCGATGGCGGCGCGGTGATCTGGCCGCAGCTCATCGGCTACGCGCGCGCCAAGGAATATCTGATGACCGGCGATCTGATCCTGGCTGCCGAAGCGGCGCGCATCGGGCTGATCAATCACGCCGTGCCCGACGCGGAACTCGATGCGCGGGTCGATGCTTTTGCTGAGAAGTTGCTGCGCGGCGCGGGCAAGGCGATCCGCTGGAGCAAGATGTCGGTGAATATCGGCCTCAAGCAGCTCGCCCATTCCATCATGGACGCCTCGATCGGTTGGGAAACGGTCGCGAATCTCACCACCGATCATGCCGAGGGCGTTGCCTCCTTCCGCGAGAAGCGCCGGCCGGTTTTCGGCAAGACCACCTACGGCACCGAATCCTGATCGCACGGCCGGACCGGATGACGGTTCCGGCAGGGAGGTTGTGATGCGCGCTGACCCGAGTGGCTGGCAGGTGCGGCTGGATGACGCCCTGATTGCGACGCGCGTGGCGGCCGGTGAGTGGCGCAACCTCACTCTGGTCGATCACGCGCGGCAGCGCGTTGCGGAAGATGCGAACGCGCCGCTGCTGATCGATGGCGGGATGACCTTTAGCCGCCGCATGGTGTTTGACGATGCCCGCCGGCTCGCCGCTTCGTTCCAGCAGCGTGGGCTCAAACCCGGTGACGTGATTTCTTTCCAGCTTCCCAACTGGCATGAGGCGGCGGTGATCATCTTGGCGGCCGCCATGGCTGGACTGGTCATCAACCCTCTTGTGCCGATCTATCGCGATGCGGAAGTCGGCTTCATGATGCGCGACTGCCGGAGCCGCATGCTTTTCGTGCCGGAAACATTCCGGCGCTATGATTTCCCGGCCATGGTGGCGCGGCTGCGTCCCGATCTTCCGGACCTTGCCGAAGTGGTGGTGGTGCGCGGCGAGGCCGAAGGCTGCACGCGTTACGCTGAATTGCTGGACGGTGGAGCCGGTTCGCCGCAATCGCCGCCCGTGCCTCTCGATCCGAATGCCGTGAAGATGGTGCTCTACACGTCAGGCACGACCGGCCGGCCGAAAGGGGTGCTCCACAGCAGCAACACGATCGGCAGCGAACTGGCAACCATCGGCGCGTATTGGCGCGTCGAAGAAGGCGATGTGATCATCATGGCCTCTCCCGTCACGCATATCACCGGGTTCATCTATGGGCTGGAATTGCCCTGGTCGGCGGGCGTCCCAGCAGTGCTGATGGATATCTGGGAGGCGGGCCGGGCGATCGAGCTGATCGGGACGCATCGGTGCACGGTCACCGTGGGGGCCACTCCCTTCCTGCAGGAATTGCTCGACGCGGCGGACAGGCAGGGCACTAACCTGCCCGGCTTCCGCCTTTTCGCTTGTGGCGGCGCTGCCGTTCCGCCCGAGCTGATCCGCCGCGCCTTTCGCGTCCTGCGGGATGGGCGCGCGCTGCGCATTTATGGGTCCACCGAATTGCCGACGGCCACGGCCGGCGTCCGCAGTCGAGCGCAGATACGCGAGGCCGCGGAGACCGATGGCGAGATCTATGGCTGCGAGATGCGCATTCTGGACCCGGAAACAGGCGCCATCCTGCCGACCGGCGCGGAGGGCGAAATCGTCATGCGCGGGCCGGAACTAATGCTCGGTTATCTGCGCACGGAGGATAATGCGGATGCTTTCGACGCCGAGGGGTTTTTCCGCACCGGCGATCTCGGGCGAATCGATTCCGCCGGATACCTCACTGTCACCGGTCGGAAGAAGGACCTGATCATCCGTGGCGGCGAGAATATTGCGCCCAAGGAGATCGAGGACGCCCTGCATCGCCATCCGGGCATCCACGAGGCGGCGGCTGTCTCCATGCCGCATGCGCGCCTTGGGGAAACGGTCTGTGCCTACGTGATACTCGCCGATTTGGCTGCACCCCCTACCTTGCCCCAGATCGCCGGCTGGCTTCAGGAGGCAGGTCTGGCAAAGCAGAAATATCCGGAACGGATCGAAATCGTGGACGATCTGCCGCGGACCGCTTCGGGCAAGGTGAAGAAGGACATCCTTCGCCGCATGATCGCGCAAAAGCTGGTAGCCGAGGCCGAAGGGGCGCCCGGTGGAGGCTCTGGAGCGGGCCAATAGACGCCTCATGAGCGCCCGCAGCACCATCATAGGAGCAGCCCGGTCCGGATCAGCGGATAGCGACGCTATCGCGCGCCGTCCTCGCTCGGCGCGCCAGAAGGCCAAGAACGCCGACACCCGTCACCGGCTGATCGAGGCAGGCGGACAGGTTGTGGGCGAACTGGGCTATGCCGCGGCCTCGATCGCGCGGATCACCCAGGCTGCCGACGTCGCGCATGGTGCATTCTACCTGCACTTCCAGAGCCGGCAGGATCTATTCGACGTGCTGCTGCCCACACTCGGCCAGGCGATGATGGCGGCAATCGGCAAGGCCATCGCCAAAAGCGCCGGAATCGAGGAATTGGAGCGGCGTGGCATGCAGGCGAATGTCGGCTATCTGGTCCGTCACCGCGGTCTCTACCGCGTGCTCTACGAGGCCCCCGAATACGCGCCGAAAGCCTATGAGGCCCATCTGGCAGCCCTCCGCGCCGCTTATGTCCGGTCGCTTTGCCGCAGCCGGGATGAGGGTGAGATCGCCGCTTTTGCCGATGAGGAATTGGAGACACTGGCGATGATGCTAATGGGCGCGCGCTTCTATCTCATGGCCCAGTGCTGGAATGGGCATCGCATGCGGCATCTGACAGACATGGAACTGGGCCTCTACGCGCGCTTCGCCTGCGCCGGGCTGTCCGTGGCGCGAGGGTGATGAAACTGCCCTGAGAAGCGCTTGCAGCCGTCCAGCAAGCGTCAGCGTGCCGCCTTTTTCGGCCGGCGCACAGTGCGCGGCGGGCTTTTGTCCTTGACGCCGACCATTGCCAGGATGGCCTTCGCCATCAGGTCCGAGATTTCCGGGAGGCTCAACCTTCCATCAGGGCGATACCAGAATGTCGACCAGGTGACTGCGCCGGCGATGGCCAGGGCAGTCATGTGGACATCCTCAATCGCAAACTCGCCCGAATTGATCCCGCGCCGGAGCAACTGCTTCACTTTGCTGAAAAATTCACGCCGCATGTCGCCGATGCGCTTGGCATCCGCCGGTTCGAGATTCTTCTCCTCGCGTGTATAGACAGCCAGATGTTTCTGGCTTTTCAGAATGCCGGTAACGTACTCTTCGCAAAAAATGCGTAGACCATCGGAGGGC
>CANJOG010000220.1 GCA_947475475.1 Acetobacteraceae bacterium | reverse complement strand
GGATCCGTCAAACTCGACGGCGTCGAACTCGCTGGGCTTCGGCCTTACCAAATCGTGCGCACAGGCCTCGCATATGTGCCGGAAGATCGACAGGTGTTCGAAAATCTTACTGTGGATGAGAACCTGATCGTTGGATTGCGCGCCACATCCTCGGGCACGGCAATCTGGTCTATTTCCGACATCTACAATCTTTTCCCCAACCTGAGCGAGCGGCGCAACACCAAAGCGGGCTACCTGTCCGGTGGCGAGCAACAGATGCTCACCATTTCTCGTTCACTGCTTACCCGTCCCGACGTGCTTCTTGTCGACGAGCCAACCGAAGGTCTGGCACCGCTCGTCGTCGAGAGCCTGATCGAGGTGCTCCAGAATGTGCGCCGCGCCGGCGTCGCGATCATCCTCGTCGAACAGAAACTTGCAATCGCTTTGCGTATCTCCAGCCTCTGCCACGTCATCGGCAGAGGGAAGGTGATGTTTTCGGGAACGCCGGAGGAAGTCGCCGCCAATGAGGCGATCCGTCGGCAATGGCTTGAAATGGGTTAGAGGGAAACGCAACATCATGCCTATTTCAGACATCAGCGATCTGTCGCTGCACAGCCTGACCCGCCTCGACGGTAAACGCGCCGTGATCACTGGCGGAGCGCGGGGTATTGGACTTGCCATTGCCGAGCGCTTTGCCGAGGCCGGCGCATCGGTCCTGATTGCTGATCTCGATGGCAGGGCGGCACAGATGAGCGCAGCCGATCTGGCGCGTCGCCGTGGCGGCGTGCATCAGGGTGCAGCGCTCGACGTTCGCAATTCTGAGGATTTCGAGTCGATCGCAAAGTTGGCGGAATCCGCGCGCGGAATTGATATCTGGGTTAATAATGCCGGCATCTACCCACCGCGCTCGCTTGACGAAATGAGCGAGGAGCATTGGGATCTCGTCAATGACATCAACTTGCGTGGCTGCTTCCTGGGGTGCAGGCTTGCTGCGCGGCTGATGTCACCTCCGCTAGGGACAGGTGGCGTGATTCTCTCGGTGGCATCTGTCTCTGGTTTGCGCGGGCGCGCCAATCTTGCCCATTACGTCGCCTCAAAGCATGGCGTCGTCGGGCTCACGCGCGCGCTCGGCATTGAACTCGCACCAAAGAACATCCGTGTTCTCGCCCTTGCACCGACTTTAGTCGTGACACCGGGGGTGGAGGCTGCACAGGCGAATTCAGGTGGCGACAGCGGCGATGCCTACCGTGCGTTCCTCGACCGGCTTGGCGCGACGATTCCGCTCGGCCGCGCGGGAGTGCCGGATGACGTAGCCCGCGTTGCCCTTTTCGCCGTCAGCGGGCTCGCCCATTTCATGACCGGCTGTACCATCCCAGTGGATGGCGGCGCGATTGCCTGAATCCGTCTCAATGTTTCTCGGGAGAAAATCGCGCGCTTGGCCGTTCGTTACCCAGTTCCAGCAGGAACTGCGCACGCTGACGGAACGGCTTGAGCCGCAATGCGGTGCCACGCGGCTCGGGCGCATTGATACGACTGAGCGGGACACTGTCGGGCTGATTGCCCAGACGCTCCCGTTCCATAACAAGCCTCGGGCCCACATGTTCATTGGCAACTGCCTCTCGACCAAGGGCGGTGGGGCCACCCGTGCGGCGTTGCAGTCGATAGGCACTGGGACCAACGCCAAATTTGCGCATAAAAGCGCGTCGCATCCGCTCCTCGTCGCCGAATCCGTAGCGCTGCGCGATGTCGGAAATGCGCGCATTCGTTTCCAGCAAAGCGCGTCCCACCGCCTCCAGTCGCAGGGCCTCCACTGCCTTGGCCGGCGTGGTGCCAGTTGTTGCCTGATAAACGCGCGTGAAGTTCCGCACGCTCATACGCGCGACATCGGCGAGTTGGTCAACACTCAGGTCGCGATGCAGATTGGCCATGATCCAGGAATGCAGCCCGTCGAACCGGTCAGAACCCTCCGCCTGGCTGCAAAGGGCAGCGCTGAGTTGCGGCTGTCCACCGGGACGCTTCATGAATACGACAAGCAGCCGTGCAAGGATCAGCGCACAGCCGCGCCCGAGATCCTCCTCGATCAGCGCCAACGAAAGGTCGATTGCGCCAGCCAGGCCGGGCGAACTCCAGATCGGCCCATCCTGCAGGAAGAGCGAGCCCGCCTCGGAGCAAACATTGGGATATTGTCGGGTGAAATCATCCAGCAACCGCCAGTGCACGACGACGCGGCGATGATCGAGCAGTCCGGTCTCGGCGGCGATCCAGACACCCGTGCCAAGCGAGCAGATGCGCCGAATGGAGCCCGCACGATCCGAAATCCAGGTAATCAGATCCTCGTCATATATGGCAAGCTGCGTGCCAAATCCGCCTGGAATCATCAACGTATCGATCGGCATATCCCTAATGTCATGAATCGACAGTGTGTCCATGCTATGGCCGATCAGCGTCTTCACCGGCCCACCCTCACGGGAGACGAGCCAGATCGTGTAGGGGTTGCGGATATCAGGCTGATCGACCTCACCGATCAGAGCAAAAGGTTCCAGCACACCGGTCAAGGTGAGAATGCTGGCCTGATCGAACAAGAGCACAACAATATTGCGCATTCCGTCGCCTCCACCGCCCGCATTCATGCGGATACTTTTTGGGGAGCCGAGCCGACTTCCGGCTTGGATGTAGCACCGGAACAAGAGCGGACCGCCAATGGCTCAGAGGGGATGGTGACACGGCGCGGTCACACCATGCAAGCAGGCCCGATCGTGCTCACGAATGGCCGAACAAGTGGCCACATTGGCCGAACATTGAGTGGTCCTACGGCGGGGCCATCGTAAAATGAACAGTGAATGGTGCCGGTTTGCCAGGAGAGAAAAATGCTGAAGCCAATTGTAGAAATCTATCCAGTCATCCCCGCCCGTGATGAGGAAGAACGTGCCACCCTCCGCCCAATCGGGCGCAATCGCCAACGTTACCAGGAAACGCTCCTTGGCTGGCACGATATCATCCGTCATGCCGATGAACTGGGGTTCTGGGGTGCCGCGGCCATCGAGCACCATTTCTGGTCGGAAGGCTACGAGGTTGGACCCACGCCCGGCATCATGAACGCGTATTGGGCGGCCATCACCAAGAACATTCATGTCGGCCAACTCGGCTACGTGCTCGGATCGCACGATCCGATCCGGATTGCTGAAGAGACCGCCATTATCAGCCATCTCACGCAGGGGCGCTTCTTCGTTGGCCTTGCGCGTGGCTATCAGAATCGCTGGATGGGGACGATTGGCCAGCATATCGGCGCCACGCCAACAAAGTCTCCGACTGCTGGAGATCTCAATCCCAGCTCGGCTGGAATCGGCTTTGCCCAGGCAGCCAAGAGTCAAAAGGACATCGACGACGATCGCCGCAACCGCGAGATCTTTGAAGAGCATTTCGACATTCTGATGAAATCATGGAACGAGGACAGTTTCCGCCATAAGGGTCCGAATTGGGAGATTCCCTTTCCCTATGAGGACGGAATCGCCGGTTGGCAGCTCGCCGAGGCCGGCATCACACAGAAACTCGGCGCACCGCGCGAGGCAGATGAAGCAGGCATTGTGCGCGAAGTTAGCGTCTGCCCAGCCCCTTATGGTGAGGGCCATCCGCCGGTTTTTGTCTCCGGCAGCGGAAGCCCTGCCACGATCGATTTCTGCGCCAAGCATGCTCTCACACCAGTGTATTTCACCACGATCGACACGGCGGAAATTATGGCCCGGCGCTATGTCGTGGAGGCTGCCAAATCTGGCCATACCATGCGCTATGGCCAGAACCAGTGCATGGTTCGCTGGGTGCAGATCGCCGACACTGAAGAGGAGGCATTGCAGCAAATTATCGATTATGACGGCGAAATGTGGAAGAATTTCTATTGCCCCATGGGCAAGCGCAGTATCAACCTCGCCGACGCAGCAAAATCCGCGATGGCTTCCGGCCTGTATGCAGCGGGTACAGTCGAGACGGTGCGAAATCAGCTGGTTGAGCAATTTCGCCGGGTTCCAGCCGAGTATCTTGTGCTCATTTATCATTATGCACAGATGCCAAAAGACAAAGTCATGAAGAATATGGAGATCTTCATGCGCGATATCAAACCGGCTATCGATGAAGTTCTCATTGAAGCACACGGGAAAGCCTGAATAGTATCGACGGGTCGGATAGTTCTATCATATGTGCGCGGGGCGGTCGTGGAGGTCGCCCGCAATTCTTCGCGCGTGGGTCGATACCATCAACACGTGGTCGTCGCATTGAAAAAGCACCAAGAATTTTCTCAAACCAACCACATAAAAATGCAGATCGTGCTACTGCGGGCGCATGCAATTGGTATACGGCGCGTGCCGCATTATTCAATCAGGGTGAGAATTCGGACGAAGCACGACTGTCATCGCTTTCCGGTGTCCGTCACTGAACGTTCGCTTTAGTTGGCCCGGTGGGATTATGACCACGGGTGACTTGGGCATGCGCAGGCCGCCCAATGCGCCTTGCCGATCGCGGCGCTCAGCGCGACTGCCGCCCGCTCCGCCGTCAATTGTCTGGCATTGGTGGAGATGGCCCAGCCCGTGTGATAGGCCTGAGTGTTCGCTGAGAAATCGCCATTGGCGAGCGGGCAGTTCTGATCCGGGTGGCGTTGAGCGCGATGACGGCATTAGTACCGCAGGTATGGTGCGCCGGACGGCGCGCCACCTGAGAGGAGTATCCTTG
>CANJOG010000219.1 GCA_947475475.1 Acetobacteraceae bacterium | reverse complement strand
GCCCAACACGGCGCTGATGGATGGGTCGCTGGATGTGAATGTCTATCAGAACGAAGGTTTCATGAACCTGTTCAACGGCCAGCAGAAATCCGATCTGGCAGCTCTGCTGCACATCCCCAGCGCGCCGGTCGGCCTCTATGCGCAGAAGGTGAAGTCGCTGGCCGACATCAAGGAGGGGATGAGCGTCTCGATCTCCAATGACCCGACCAACCTCGCGCGTTCGTTGATGTTCCTGCAAAAGATCGGCCTCATCAAACTCGATCCCGCCGTGGCGCCGGCCAAGGCGACCGAGCGCAATCTCGTGGAGAATCCAAAGAAGTTGAAGATCGTGCCGCTGGATGCGCCGCAATTGCCGCGTTCGCTCGCCGATGTCGATCTCGCTGTCGCATTGGGCAACCATATCATCGCATCGGGCCGCCTGCTCACCGATGCGATCATGCTGGAAGATCCGGCACCGGAATATCAGATCATCATCGTCGGCCGCGCCGCATCGGCCCAGGCGCAATGGGCGAAGGATCTGCTTGCTGCCTATAAGAGCGATGCCTTCAAGAGCTTCGTGCAGAACGATCCGAAGACCAAAGGCTTCTCAATGCCGGCCTACTGGCGCTGACGTCACGCGAGCACCTTCGCCCAAACATTAACTGACGCACCATGATCGGTTCTCCACGAACCGATCATGGTCGACCGGAAGGCGCGATGAGCACGAACCCGATGCCGCAAGCCGAGCCGACGAGTCTGGACCATATCGGTATCATCGTCCCCTCGCTCGCCGATGCGGCGGCACTCTTCACAAGTCTCGGCTTCACACTGACGGCGCGTGCTGATCACACCCGTACCAACGATCAGGGCGAGGTGGAAAGCGCCGGCAGCGCACAACATTCGATCATGTTCGAGCACGGCTATATCGAAGTGCAGGAAATCACCGATCCGCAACAGCGCCACCTGTTATCACCTGCGGCAGCCAAACATTTCGGCGCTCATATCGTGGCATTCGGCGAGACCGATGCGGCTGCTGCCAATCTGCGCGTGCGCACCGCCGGATTGCCGGTGGGACCGGTGCTCGATTGGGGCCGCCCAGTTTACGAACCGGGCCTGTCCGGCATGGCACGCTTCGCATTTTTCGGCGCCCCCTATGCCACAGAGGATGAAAGCTACCTCTGCTGGGTGCAGCATCTCACGCCGGAAATCCTGCGCTCGGATCGTCTCGTCACCCATGCGAATGGCGCGCGCGAACTGGCGGGCATTCTCGTCGCAGCCCGCGATACCACCGAGGTCGCGCGCATTGCCGCACGCTATCAGGCATCGGGCGCGACGCTGATCGCGGCATCGGCAAGCAACGCGCTGCTGCGGGCCGGCAGGGGCACGCTGGACGTGCGCCTTGCCGATACCCTGCCGAGGGAGATGGCCGGGGGGCTAGCCACACCCGCACTGACTGGATCGGGACGCATCGTCGCGCTGGTGATCAGGGCCGATGATCCGGCTGCGATAGCCGGGCTGGCACGCCAAGCGGGCCTTGCGGTTGCTGACACCGGCAAGGCACTTGCGATCGATCTCGGCGCAGTGGTGGCCACCACGCTGCTGATCGCGCCTGCCCAATAGGCTGCGCGGTTCGGTAGCGCCGCGAGCGCGCCGATCAAATCGATGACACCGATGCCCGGATCACCCTTGGCCGGCCGCGCCTGATCACCCCCAACAATCTTGCCAATTGCGATTTCTTGCAATTTGCAACGCATTTTCGCGCGCGGAGGCTGGCACGGCGGATGCCATGCGGTGCCCCGAGACCAGATGGAACGGCCCAGCTGTTCCGGACCTCGGTCCCGATGCGCCACCCCGCGGAGAAACGCGCCATGAACAGCCTCCTGCAAACCGCCACCACGTTGGCCACACTCGGGGCCACCGGCCTCGCCGCCTATCACCACGTCGGCTATCCGGTGCTGCTGCGCGCGATGCGCCGCACCGAAGCCGCGCCGGCGGCCCTGGCAGATAGCGTGTTGCCTGCCATCACCGTCATCATGCCCGCCTATAACGAGGCGAACTACATCGCGGCGAAGCTGCGCAACATCGCCGCCCTCGATTATCCCGCACACCGGTTGCGCGTGCAGGTGATCTGCGATGGCTGCACCGATGAGACCGCCAGCATCGCCCGTGCGACATTGCGCGAGGCAAATTGCGAGCATCTCGATGCCAGCATTGTCGACTGCACTGAAAATCGCGGCAAGGTGGCGGTGCTGAACGATGCCGTCGCCGCCGTGCGCGATGAAATCGTGGTGCTCACCGACGTCTCCGCCATGTTGCCCGCCGATGCGCTGCGCCGCGCGGCGGTGCATTTCGCAGATCCCGCGCTGGGCGCCGTCGGCGGCACCTATCGGCTGGCACAGGCTGGTTGCGCCGGCGAATCCACCTATTGGGCGGTGCAGCTCGGCGTGAAGCTGGGCGAGGCCGCTCTCGGCGCACCGCTCGGTCTGCATGGCGCCTTCTACGCCTTCCGCCGGGTCGCCTGGGCGCCGCTTTCTCCTGATACCATCAATGACGATTTCATCCTGCCCATGCGCATGTTCGCCGAGGGCTGGCGCATCGCCTATGACCCGACCATCGTTGCGCTCGAGGCCGAGCAGCCCGATGCAGCCGCCTCGCTCCGCCGCCGCCGGCGCATTGCGGCTGGCAATGCGCAGCAACTCGTCCAGCTGCGCGATCAGTTGCACCCACAGTAAGAACGGACCTAACCTCTTGCCAAATTGAGGGAAACGGAGGCCCGTCATGAGAACGCCACCACAAGGTGATGGCATGCCGCTGCTGGCACTGGACGCAATCGACTATTTTATCACGACCTTGGCCCGCCCTGAATGCATCCTGGCAACCGCATCGGGAACACTGTTTGCTTCTGACCGGCGTGGGGGCGTTGCCGTTATTCGGCCCGACGGCACCCACAGCCTGATCCTCGCGCGCGATCCACCACCAGGATTCTTGCCCAATGGCATCGCATTGTTGCGGGACGGTAGCTTCCTGATTGCCGATGTCGGTGGTGGTGGGGTGTGGCAGCTGGCACAAGATGGCGCGCTGAAACCGCGTATTCTAGCAGTCGATGGGCGAACATTGCCGGCAACAAATTTCGTGGCGGCCGATGATTCTGGGCATGTCTGGGCAACTGTCAGCACTTGGGCGGGGGAGCGCACCGTCTCGGCTAGGCGTGGCATTTTCGACGGGTTCATCGTGGTGCAGGACGCGCGCGGCACGCGCATTGCCGCCGATGGGCTGGGCTTTACCAACGAGGCCAAGATTGATCCGACGCGGCGCTTCATCTATGTCAACGAAACCGTAGCCCGCAGATTGAGCCGGTTTCCAATCCGCCCTGGCTTCGAGCTTGGCCCGCGCGAGACGGTCGTACAATTCGGCGAAGGCTGTTTCCTCGACGGGATGGATTTCGATGCCGAGGGCGGAATCTGGGTGACATGTCTGGTCAGTAACCGCATCTATCGGATTCTGCCGGACACGGACGATATCCGGTTGATCCTGGCTGATACCGATGACGAGCACGTGCGCGCTGTGGAACAGAAATATCAAGCGGGTGACTTTCCGGGCTGGCATTCAGGGTCGGTGACCGGCCTTCCTGCACCTGCGAGCATTACCTTCGGAGGGCCGGATTTGCGGACTGCCTATATCGGCTTTCCGCTTGGGGAACGCATAGCGCGCTTTGCCAGTCCGGTCACCGGCGCCAAACCGGTCTATTGGGATTATTGATCACATGAAAGACAGTGAAATGGCCGAAACAGAACGCGAAAAAGGCCGGCGCATCGCAGGAGAGATTCTAGGTGCGCGGCGCAGCCTGGTGCCCAACAGTTTCAACGACGACTTCATGGAGATGGCTGATAAATTCTGCTATGCTGGGGTTTGGGACCGGCCGGGGCTGGAGCGCAAATCGCGCAGTATCCTGACAATGGGCATGCTGATCGCACAAGGACGCGGCGCTCTGCTGCGGCTGCATAT
Source organism: Acetobacteraceae bacterium (assembly GCA_947475475.1). Lineage (GTDB taxonomy): Bacteria > Pseudomonadota > Alphaproteobacteria > Acetobacterales > Acetobacteraceae > CANJOG01. The sequence goes on along the minus strand of CANJOG010000219.1, from coordinate 715 downwards.
AACCGGTGCGCTGAACAATGGCTGCACGGTGCGGGAAATCAAGGAGGTGATCCTGCATGCCAGCGCCTATTGCGGTTTTCCCGCCGCCTCCGATGCGATGCGCGTTGCCGAGGAAGTGTTACGGGAGAAGGGGCTTATCGCCGAGACTAACCAGCTCTGATCTTCTAAATAAATGCCGATGGGGGGAGATAAATGGGTAAACTTGCCGATAAAGTCGCGCTGATCACCGGTGCAGCGCGCGGCCAGGGGGCGGCAGAGGCGCAGCTGTTCGCGGCCGAAGGGGCGCGAGTGATGCTGACCGATATTCTCGATGCGGAGGGCGCGGCAGTTGCCGCAGACATCGGTCCCCAGGCCGCATTCATGCATCACGATGTCGCCAGCAAGAGCGATTGGGAAAGGGTCGTCGCCGAGACGCTGGCACGCTTTGGGCGGATCGATATTCTCGTGAATAATGCTGCCATCGTCGTACCTGGCACCATCGAGACAACCGACCTTGATGCCTATATGCACACCATCATGATCAATCAGGTCGGGGTCTTTCTGGGCATGAAGGAAGCTGCACCGGCGATCAAGCGGCAAGGCGGTGCGATCGTGAATATCTCGTCGCTGGCGGGTATCGTCGCCTCCCCCGTGTCGATTGCCTACACCGCGTCAAAATGGGCGGTGCGCGGGATGACAAAATCCGCAGCACAAGAATTGGCCCCGTTTGGTATTC
>CANJOG010000218.1 GCA_947475475.1 Acetobacteraceae bacterium | reverse complement strand
CTGGAGCGTGGCCTGCATCTGCTCGCCGAGGAGACCGGTAAGCTCGGCTCTGGCCAGGCGCTGGCTGGCGATGTGGCCTTCAAGCTCTATGACACATTCGGCTTCCCGCTCGATCTGACGCAGGACGCGCTGCGTGAGCAGGGCCGGTCCGTCGATGTCGCTGGTTTCGCGGCCGCCATGACCGAGCAGAAGCGCCGCGCCCGCGCCGCCTGGGCTGGCTCCGGCGAGGCTGCCACGGAAAACGTGTGGTTCGAACTCTCCGAACGCCACGGCGCCAGCGAATTCCTCGGCTATTCCACCGAGAGTGCGGAAGGCGAAATCCAGGCCCTGGTGGTCGATGGCGCCCCCGCCGAGCGGGCAGGTGCGGGCCAAAATGTCGCCGTCATTCTCAACCAGACCCCGTTCTATGCCGAATCCGGCGGCCAGGTTGGCGATTACGGCCGCATCACCGGCGCGGACGGGCTGGAGATCGAGATTACCGATACGCAGAAGAAGGCGGGCGATGTGTTCGTCCATCTCGGCCGCGTGGTGCGTGGCGAGGCCAAGCCCGGTGCGGCTGTCATCGCCGTGGTGGACCACGAACGCCGCACCGCCATCCGTGCGCATCACTCGGCGACGCATTTGCTGCACGAGGCGCTGCGCCGCAAGCTCGGCACGCATGTCTCGCAGAAAGGCAGCCTGAACGGGCATGACCGTCTGCGCTTCGATATCAGCCAGCCGACGCCGATTGCGCGCGACGATCTCGCCTGGGTCGAGACCGAGGTGAATGCGCGTATTCGCGAGAATACCGAGGTGGTCACCCGCCTGATGACGCCGGAAGAGGCGGTCAATCACGGCGCCATGGCGCTGTTCGGCGAGAAATACGGTGATGAGGTCCGGGTCGTCTCGATGGGCGCGGCGGAAGGCAACAAGCAGGCTTTCTCGATCGAACTCTGCGGCGGCACGCATGTGCGGCGCACTGGCGATATCGGCTTGTTCCGTATTGTTGGTGAATCCGCCGTCAGCGCCGGCGTGCGGCGCGTGGAAGCTGTGACCGGTGCGGCGGCGCTTGCGGTGGTGGCTGAGGCGGACAAGCGCCTTGCCGAAGCGGCCTCCGTGCTGCGCACCAGCCCGGCTGAGCTGGCCGATCGCGTGACGGCACTGCTGGAAGACCGCCGCAAACTGGAGCGTCAGATTGCGGATTTGCAGAAGAAGCTGGCGACCGGTGGGTCGGCGTCGGAAGCCGAGGAAGTCGGCGGTGTGAAACTCGCCGCGCGTAATCTCGGCGATATTCCGGCGCGCGACCTCAAGGGCCTGGCCGAGGCGATCCTCAAGCAGCAGGGCGGCGGCGTTGTGGCCCTGGTCTCCACCGCCGAGGGCAAGGCCAGCATCGTCGTGGGCGTTGGCGCCGAGCTGGCCGGGAAGATTTCCGCCGTCGATCTCGTGCGCGCCGCGGCCGCGGTGGTGGGCGGCAAGGGCGGTGGCGGACGGCCGGATATGGCACAGGCTGGCGGGCCGGATGCAGCCAATGCGGATGAGGCCCTGGCGGCGATCCGCGCGGTGCTGGCGGGCTGATGCCGCATTCGCGTTATCTTGCCGATCTGCCGCTGGATCAGCGGTGGTTCGAGGATTACGTGGTCGGCACCATCGTCGACGTGGGCGAGGTGGAGTTTACCGAGGCGGATATTATCGCCTACGCGCTTCGCTTTGATCCGCAATACATCCATATCGATCCCGTCCGCGCCAAGGACGGACCTTTCGGCGGGCTGATTGCCAGCGGGTTTCATACCCTGGCCGGCAGCATGCGGCTGTTTGTCGATAAGTATCTCAGTTCGGTGGCCGCGATTGCCTCGCCGGGAATCGACGCCATGCGTTTCCACCTGCCGGTGCGGCCCGGTGATCGGCTGCGGCTGCGCATCGAGGTGATGGAGAGCCGGCGCTCAGCGTCCAAGCCCGATCGCGGCATCATGCGCAATCATGTCGATGTGCTGAACCAGAATCATGAGGTGGTGCTGAGCCACGAGCCGATGAATATGCTGTTCTGCCGGCCTGGCGAGCGGGCAGTTTGAATCCTTTCCCGGTCTGAGGCAGCATCCCTCTCCATGATCCGGCTAACCGGGCAAATGGAGGGAACGGCAATGCGGCAATTCACACGGCGTCAGGCGGCACGGGTCGGTGCTGCTGGCGTGTTGGCAGGTCTGGCAGGGGCGCGGGATGCGGGCGCGCAATCGGCGGCCCCGCTCGATGCGTTGATTCAAGCGGCGCGCGCTGAAGGCGAGGTGCTGCTGTATTGCTCGGCAACCGATAGCATCGCGCGGCGCGCCACCGAAGGATTCACCCGTAAATATGGCATCAAATCGGCCTATCTGCGGCTGGCCAGCACGGCATTGTTGCAGCGCTTTTCAGCGGAGTCGCAGGCCGGGAGTTTTCCGTCCGATCTGCTGCTGATCAATATCGGTGCGGCGACGGCCAGCCTGGATGCGTCCTGGACCAGCACGATGGCCGATGCCAGGCTGCCGATTCTTGATGGTAATGACTACAACAAGAATTTTCTCAAATCAAATTATGCGCTGGTGCAGATCGCACCCTGGCAACTTGGCTATAATTCCGACCGTCTGAAGGCGGCCGATGTGCCTACTGACTGGACCGGCCTGCTCGATCCGAAATTCAAGGGCCAGATCCTGATTCCGGAGATCATGTCATCGGATTCCTACATCGAATTCTGGGCCGCGATGTTTGATCGCTATGGCGCGGACTTCTTCGCCCGGCTCCGCGCGCAGACGCCGCGCTTCTTTAGCTCCGGCACGCCGGCCATGCAGGCGCTTGCCGCTGGCGAAGGCCTGGTCGCGGTACCGACCCTCGCGCAGACGGCGATTGTCGTGACGGATAAGGGCGCGCCGGTAGTGCTCAAAGGTTATGACTACACGACGGGTTCGGAGATTGGCGTGATGTTGCCCAATCTGGCGAAGACAAAGCACCCGAACGCGGCGCGGCTGTTCGCCAATTACTTGATGTCGGCAGAGGGAAATTCAGTGCTGAATGCCGAGCCGGGCAGTATTTCAGTCTACGATACCGGGCAATTGCCGAAGCAATACCGCTTCGAGGATGCGAAAAATGCGGCGCGGCGGGAAGAAATCCGCAAATTATTCGGCCAGGGCTGAGGCGATCGATATGGTCGTCGCCCTTGATCTCTCCGGCCGCATTGCGCTGATCTGTGGCGCCGGTGGTGGTGGCATTGGCGCCGCCGCGTCGCGCATGTTGGCCGAGGCTGGTGCGGATATTGTGGCCGTCGATCGTGACCAGGAGCTGGTGGACGCCACCTTGGCGGTGGTGCGCGGCATGGGCCAGCGCGGCTTCGGCATCGTCGCCGATCTGCGCGATCCAGCCCAGTGTGCGCGCGTCGTGCCGGAAGCCAGGCGCCTGGCGGGGCGCATCGATCTGCTCGCCAATATCGCGGGCGGCATGCAGGCCAAGCAATGGGGGCCGGTGCATGGAACGCCGGAGACCGATTATCGCGAGGTCATGGCGTTGAATGTCGATTACGTCTTCGCCATTTGCCGCGATGCCGCCGCGCTGATGATCGAGCAGGGGGGCGGTGGAGCGATCGTCAATATCTCGTCGATCAGCGCGCTGCCCTCGGCACCCTATCACGCACCCTATGGGGCGGCGAAGGCGGCGGTGATTGCCTTGTCGCGATCGATGGCGGTGGAGCTTGGACAGTTTGGTATTCGCGTGAATGTCATCGCGCCTGGCCGCACCGATACCGAACGCACCCGCAAGCTGCGCGGTGATGCGACGGAATCACATGCGACGGCTCCGCTGGGGCGGCGAGTGACGAGCGAGGAGGTTGCCGCTTCCATTCGCTTCCTGCTCTCCGATCACGCCAGCGGCATCACCGGCCAGGTGCTGACGGTCGATGCCGGACTGACGGCGCAATGCATGATGGGTGGCCTGGAGGTATTTGAGGGGCGCCGGAGCTGGTGAGGTAGGGCGTGATGAGTTTTGGTTCAAACTCATCACGCTCTCACTTTGTTGGTTGAGCGGACGATTCAGACCTCCGGTGAGTCCACCTTCGGTCATCGTGAGTTAGAAGTTCCGGCCCCGCAATTTCTCCAGCACGGCGTCCTCGCTGACCACCTCGGCATATTTTGCCTGCATGTCGAACAGGTTAGCCTCATGCGGGCGCGGATCGCGGTCGCCCACGGCGTCGCGGCAGACAAACGGGATAAAGCCGGACTGGCAGGCATCAACCGTGGTGGCGCGCACGCAGCCACTGGTGGAGACCCCGGCGATGATGAGTGTATCGACGCGCAGCGCGGTGAGTGTGGCTGCCAGCGAGGTGCCGGCGAAGGCGCTGGCATATTGCTTGGCGATGACGATCTCGTTTGGAAGTGGTGCGAGTTCCGGTGGGATGGCAATCAGCGGCGAACCCTGTTCGAGTATGCGCATCGCCGGAACCTTGCGGTAGAACACGCCGCCATTGGCGCCGCCGCGCATCAGGCTTGGCTGGCTGTGCAGCACCGGAATCTGCGCCGCCCGCGCCGCGGCGAGCAGTCGCGCGGCCGAATCGCGGGCGGATTCCACCCCGGCATAGAGCGGCGAGGAGGGATCGAGATAGGCGAGGCAGAAGTCGATGACGATCAGGGCCGGGCGCTCGCCCCATTCCAGATGGCCGGCCAGACCTGCCTGGGCGTAATCCTGGTCGAGTTCATTCATGGTCTTCTT
>CANJOG010000217.1 GCA_947475475.1 Acetobacteraceae bacterium | reverse complement strand
CTCTTCCAGTCTTCAGCCCATCGGCGATGTAGATCGCTTGTTCGACATTATGCGCGGGCGCGTTAAGGCGGCCGCGCAGTTCATCTTCCTCGCCATCCGGCGTGAAGGTGATGCAATCGACGGGGCAGATATCCACGCAGGCATCGCATTCAATGCACAGCTTCGGCGCGAAGACGGTCTGCACGTCGCAGTTCAGGCAGCGCTGCGCTTCCTTGAAGGCGAGCGCCTGGTCGAAGCCGAGTTCGACCTCGGCCTTCACGTCCGAGAGTGCGCGGGCCTTCTCCAGATGCGGGACCTTGAAGCGCAGGTCGATGGAGACGGCGTTGTCGTAGCTCCATTCGTGGATGCCCATCTTCTGGCTGACGATGTCCACTTCCGGCGCCGGGCGCTGAGTTACGTCCTGGCCTTTGCAGAAAGCGTCGATCGAAATCGCCGCCTGGTGGCCATGGGCGACGGCCCAGATGATGTTCTTGGGGCCGAAAGCCGCGTCACCGCCGAAGAAGACCTTCGAGTTGGTGGACTGGAAGGTCTCTTCATGGACCTTCGGCATGCCCCATTTGTCGAATTCGATGCCGGATTCGCGTTCGATCCAGGGGAAGGAATTCTCCTGGCCGACGGCGACGAGCACGTCATCGGCTTCCATGAACACTTCCGGCTCGCCGGTGGGGACGAGGTTGCGGCGGCCCTTTTCATCGTATTCGGCGCGCACGACGTCGAAGGTCATGCCCACGAGCTTGCCGGCTTCGGTGACGAAGGCCTTGGGCACGTGGAAGTTGATGATGGGGATATCTTCGTGGACGGCGTCCTGCTTTTCCCAGGGAGAGGCTTTCATTTCCTCATAGCCCGAGCGGACGACCACCTTCACGCTGTCGCCGCCGAGGCGGCGGGCAGTGCGGCAGCAATCCATCGCGGTGTTGCCGCCGCCGAGCACGAGGACGCGCTTGCCGACGCTGCTGATATGGCCAAAGGCGACCGAGGCGAGCCAGTCAATGCCGAGATGGATATTGGCTTTGCCTTCGTCGCGGCCGGGGATCTTCAGGTCGCGGGCGCGGGGTGCACCGGAGCCGACGAAGACAGCGTCGTAATCCTCGTCGAGCAGTTCCTTGAGCGAGGAGATATAGGTGCCCATGCGCGTCTCGACGCCGAGATCGAGGATGTAGCCGACTTCTTCGTCGATCACGCTCTCGGGGAGGCGGAACTTGGGGATCTGGCTGCGGATGAAGCCGCCGGGGCTCTTCTCGCCGTCATAGACGACGACATGGTAGCCGGCCAGCGCGAGATCACGCGCGACCGAAAGGCTGGCCGGGCCGGCGCCGACGCAGGCGACCTTCTTGCCGTTCCGCGCAGCCGGCTTTTCCGGCATGCGATCGGAGACATCGCCCTTGTAGTCGGCGGCGACGCGCTTGAGGCGGCAGATGGCGACCGGCTCTTCCTCGACGCGCCCGCGCCGGCATGCCGGCTCGCATGGGCGGTCACAGGTGCGGCCGAGCACGCCCGGAAACACGTTGGATTTCCAGTTGATCATATACGCATCGGCATACTGGCCGGCGGAGATCAGGCGGATATATTCGGGCACCGGCGTATGGGCCGGACACGCATATTGGCAATCCACGACTTTATGGAAGTAGTCGGGATCATTGATGTTGGTCGGCTTCAACGCGTCGCTCCCTGCGTAAACCTTCCGGCTGAACCGGTTTCCGGTGCTCTCATAGCTAAGAAAACTCCGGATTCTGAGCCAAAAGTCACGTTACGCGCCGGTATCCCATTGCCACAGACAGACCGGCATGCTGCACTGCGGTATCCCATTGGTGGCATTGGACGTTCGTATGGTTTCATACGGCGCCGTAAACACCTGCCGGGGCGCGAGACAATGCCAAAACAGGCAGTGGGCCGATAGACCCCAGCGATGCGGGTCTGACGTGCCGCGGAAGAGTGCCTCGGCCACAATTTTGCCCCGCTTTGGCGATGCTGCAATGCCGCGAAATAGTGCCGCCGCCGCCATGGTTTGACCGCGCATTTCCCCTCCGCTTATCTGTTGGCAAAATGGGGCTTGGGGAGGAGATTGCAATGACGCCACGCTGGGATGATGAGGCCGATCTGGTGGTGATTGGCTATGGCGCCGCGGGAGCGGCTACGGCCATCCAGGCGAGCCGGCTGGGTGGCTCCGTGGTGGTCCTGGAGAAGCAGGCACAAGACCGCCACACGCCCTCGACACGCATGTCGGGCGGCATGTTCATGGTGGCGACCGATGTCGAGCGGGCCGCGACCTATCTCGATATCTGTGCTGGCGGGATGGTGCCGCGCGAGATCAGCCGCGCCTGGGCTGAGCGCATGATGGGGCTGGTGGACTGGTTCCACAGCCTGGGGACCGGCCAGGCGATCACCTATACTGGCAAATGCGAGCATCTGGACGTCGATGGCGCCGATGCGATCGAGGTGTGGCAGCCAGGGACCAATCCGCAGAAGCTCGCCCCTGGCGGCGGGGCCGGGCGGGCGCTGATGGCGGCCCTGGAGAAGGCAGTGGCGGCGACGCCTGCGCGGGTGCGCTACGCCACCCCGGCGCGGCGGCTGATCCGTGAGGAGGGCCGTGTGGTCGGCGTGCTGGCCGACGGTCCGGACGGGCCGGTGCGGGTGCGGGCGCATAAGGGCGTGGTGCTATCGCCCGGCGGCTATGAGTATGATGAGGAGACCAAGCTCAATTACCTGCGCGGCTACCCGATGTATTTCTACGGCAATCCGGGCAATACCGGCGACGGGCTGCGCATGGCGCAGGAGATGGGCGCCGGGCTGTGGCATATGAACCAGATGATCGGGCGCGCGATCGGCAATTTTCCGATGCCGGACGGATCTGACCTGTCCTTCATCATCTTCATCGGCCCGCCGGGCTATGTGATCACTGATCAATTCGGCAAGCGCTATGCCGGCGAGCATATCCAGGCCGGTCTGCTGCACGGGTTTTATTACTCGATGCTCGAATACGACAATGACACCGGCACTTCGCCGCGCAATCCGTCATACTGGTTCTTTGACGAGACGCGCCGTCAGGCGGGGCCGTTGACGCTGACCTATCTCGGTGCCTGCGCGGTTGGACTCTATGAATGGAGCCCGGATAATTCGAAGGAAATCGAGAACGGCTGGATTGCGCGCGGCGAGACGATCGAGGACGCGGCGCGGGCGGCGGGGCATCCTGCGCCGGAGCAGGCCGCGGCCGAGGTGGCCGAGCATAACCGGCGCTGTGCGGCCGGCGAGGCCGATCCGCTGGGGCGGCCGGCCGAGACGATGATCGGGCTGACCAAGGGGCCGTTATATTGTGTGAAGCTGGTGCCGGGTGGGTCCAACACCACCGGCGGGCCCACGCGCAATGCGAAGGGGCAGATTCTCGACGTGTTCGGGGAGCCGATTCCGGGCTTGTACGGCGCGGGGGAATTGGGCCAACCGACCGGGATGCGCTATCCGGCCGATGGCACCAATCTGTCGGAGGCGATGTGCTTCGGGCAGATTGTGGCGGAGCAGGCGCTGGGGCGTGAGACCAATTAGCGTCTGCATCCGGTTTTGGAAGAGTCAGGGAAAATCATGCGATTTGCCAATAAGACGATTGTTGTCACCGGCGCCGGCTCGGGTCTTGGCCGCGCCATGGCGCTGGGATTTGCGCGCGAGGGGGCGCGGGTGGTGGCCTGCGATCTCAGTGCCGCGCGGCTGGAGGAATTGCGCGCCGAGATGGTGGCGATGTTGCCGTCTGCGTCGGTGATGTTTCGGACCGTGGCTTTGCGCCGCGCGTTGTGGACGTGGCGGGCACGGTGGATGTGCTGGTCAATAGCGCGGGGATTACCGAGGGGATTGTGCCGGTCGATGAGTTGGAGCCGGATCGCTGGGACCAGGTGATCGGTGTCAATCTGACGGGATCGTATCTGATGGCGCGTGCCGTGATTCCGGGAATGTTGCAGGCGGGTAAAGGCGTGATCATCAATCTTGCGTCGATCGCCGGGGTCGGCTCGTTTGGCGGGCCCGCCTATAGCGCCTCAAAGCACGGGATTATCGGCCTGACCAAGTCGATTTCGGCGACCTATGACGAGGACGGGATTCGCTGCGTGGCGATCTGCCCGGGGCGGATTCCGACCAATATCGGGACGGAGAATCCGAAAGTTAGCCCGCGCGGTCAGCGGCGGATTGATCATCAGCGTGTGCGGCCGGCGGCTGGGAGCCCGGAGCAGGTTGCGGATGTGGCGCTGTTTCTCGCGTCCGACGCGGCGAGTTATGTGAATGGGTGCGAGATTTTGGTGGATGGCGGGCTGATCGCGCGGTGAGCGGGGCGGGCCGCCTTGCAACTGCTGGTTCGTGAAGTGCGTTTTGCTGGCGAGAAGATGCGGTGCCTCGCGGCACCGCATCCTACGCAGGCGGATCAGTTGGTGGCAAAGCAGTAGAGGCGGGCGGCGCTGCCGGTGCCCTTGAGCGCCGCGAGGCTGCAGCCGCCGCGGGAGAGATGCGAGGCATTCCAGGACTTGGATTCGGCGTCATCCCGCAGGCCGATGCGGTCGGAGTGGCCGAGCATGACGGCGCCTTCGGTGCCGCCCTTGGTGTAGTTGCCGCAGGTGGAGTCATCATTGCCGGCGATGGTGGTGCCGTCGGCGCTGCTGCCGGTGATGATGTCGTGCTCGTTGGGCGTGTCGCCGCGGCCGTTCACGATATTGCCCTTCGAATCCAGCGTGGTTGCCTTGGTCAGGTTGTTGCTGGCGCTGT
>CANJOG010000216.1 GCA_947475475.1 Acetobacteraceae bacterium | reverse complement strand
GGACGCGGCGTCGGAGGCGAGGAAAGCCGCGACCTTGCCGATTTCATGCGGCTGGCCAGCGCGGCCGAGTGGAAGCTTGGAAAACAGCTCGTTGCGGCGCTCCGGTGTCATGGTCGCACTCATCGCACTCTCGATCGTACCCGGCGCGATGGCGTTGACCCGGATGCCATGCTTTGCCAGTTCGCGCGCGGAACTCCTGGTGAAGCTGATCACGCCCGCCTTGGTGGCGGCATAATGCGGCACCGGGGAGTTCAGCGCCTGTCCGGCGATGGAGGCGGTGTTGATGATGCAGCCTCCCTTCCCGGCCGCGATCATCTGGCGCGCGCCGAATTGCGTGCCGAAGAACACCGCGCGCAGGTTGATGGCGACGAAGAGATCGAATTCCTCCAGGGTCAGATCCATCAGCACGGTCGGCTTGTAGATGCCGGCATTGTTGCAGAGCACGCGCACGGGGCCGAAATCGCGCGCCACCTCGTCAAACATGGATTGCAGCGCGGCAATGTCGGTGATGTCGCAGGTGATGTGGCGGGCAACAGGGGCGAGGCTCGGCTTCTGGTCCACGCCGATGACGGTGTAGCCGGCGGCGCCGAGTTCGGTGCACATGGAGGCGCCGAGCGCGCCGCCTGAGCCGGTGACGATGGCGACGAGTGTGTCGGTGGACATGGCGTTTCTCCCGCAATGAGTGGCAGCCCTTATCCGGCAGAGGCCGGGGCTTGCCAAGCGCTGTGGGGCGGCGAGGATGGCCCGGGGAGACGAAACCATGACGGATACGCTCGGCTGGCGGCGCACCATCGCCATCCTGACTACCTCGATGAACAGCGTGGTCCAGCCCGAGCTGGAGGCGATGCGTCCGCCTGGCGTGACCAATCACATCTACCGCATGCGGCTGCCGGATATGGCCATTCGCCCGGCGGCGGGTGAGCAGGGCGGGTTTGCCGAAATTGTCCATCATGTCGGCGCCGGGCTGGATGATGCGGTGCGCGAGGCGCTGACCTGCCGGCCAGACCATCTGTTGCTCGCTGTCTCGATCGAAAGCGTCTGGGGTGGTGGGTTGGCTGCCGGGCGGCGCATTGCCGAGCGGGTGGGCGCCATTGCCGGGGCGGAGATGCCGCTCACCCAGGCCGGGGCAGCGTTGCAGGCGGCCTTGGGAAAGTTCGGGGCACGGCGGGTGGGGTTGCTGACGCCTTACTCGGCGGATGCGGAGGCCGAGGCGGCGAATTTCCTGCGCGAGATCGGGCTGGACGTCACGCGCATCGCCAATCTGCGCGCCGGGCGGCCGAGCGAGATCGCTGGCCTGCCCGCGGCGTCCATCCGGGCAGCGGTGCGGGACCTGGCGCAGCCGGATGTGGACGTGATCGTGCAATTCGGCGGTAATCTCCCCATGGCCGCGATTGCGGCGGAGGCGGAGCGCTGGCTGGAGCGGCCGGTCATTGCCACCAACACGGCATGCTACTGGCATGCGCTGCGCACGGGGGGGATTGCCGACCGGGTGATGGGCCAGGGGCGGCTGCTGGAAGAGTTCTGAGCCTGGACCGACAAAAAATTGGAGGAAACAATGACGATCACACGCCGCCACGCGCTCGCTGCCACGCTGGGCTTTGCTGCCGCATCGTTCGGGAGCGCCGCACGGGCGCAAGAGGGCTGGGCCGGCATCCGCGCCGCCGCCGCGCGCGAAGGCAAGATCGTCTGGTATTCAGTCATGCCGCAGCCGACCATGGCGCGCATCGCCGCCGGATTCCGCAAGGCTTTTCCCGATATCGCTTTGGAGACTTTCCGCGCCACCAGCAATGAGCAGGCAGCGCGGATCGAGCAGGAGCGCAAGGCGGGGATCGAGGGGGCCGATGTCTGGGTGACCACCGATATCGGCCTGCTGCGCCGGCTTGGCGGCGAGGGCGGGCTGGCGAAACCCACGGGGCCGGCAAGCGCCGCTTGGCCGGGTGCCTACTTGCAGCCGGGCAATGTAGTGATTGGCGGCGCCGAGCCCTGGGTGCTGGCCTTCAATACCGATACTCTGAAGACGAAGCCCGCCTCCTTCGCCGATGCGCTGAAGCTCGAGTATCGCGGCAAGATCGGCACGACGGAGCCGGCGGCGGTGGCCTGGATTGCCTTCTACGATTGGCTGGAACGCAGCGAAGGTGCCGACTTTCTCACCCGCCTGAAAGCGCAAAATCCCAAGCTGTACAATGGCGCGGTACCGATCGGCCAGGCCGTGGGCTCGGGCGAGATCGGCATCGGCCTGTTCAACGTGCCCTCCACCTTAAGGCCGCTGATGGAGCAGGGCGCGCCGATTGCCATGGTGGTGCCGGCGAAGGGCATGGGCATACATTACGGCGCGGCGGCCCTCGGCTGGAGTAAACGTCCAAATGCCAGCCTAGTGTTTCTGGATTACCTGATGTCGGCCGAGGGACAGGCGCTGTGGCATGGCACGGGGGATTCCGCGAGTCCGCTGCGTGGGATTGCCGGCGCGCTGGATGCCGATGCGATCGAGCCCTTCGATCCGGCGGCGTTTCCACCCGAGCGTGTGGCGGCGTTTCGCGCGCGATGGAATGCGGTGTTCAAGTAGGGGGCGCGTAGGACGCCCGCACACCGCCATATTGCGCCCAGGTGGAGGCAACCTCCCAGCCACAATCGACGACAAGATTGACGCCCGTGATCGCCGAGGCACGCGGGGAAGCGAGGAATTCGATCGCCTCGGCCACCTCGTTTGGCTCCACGGCGCGACCCAGGGCGGTGAATTCCTTCGGATGCGCCGCATAGCGTCCCGTTGCGAGCCGCGCCTGCACGCGCGGCACCAGGGTCGATCCGGGCGAGACGCAATTCACCCGCACGCCGGAGCGGCCCCATTCGCCGGCCAGATTCTGGGTCAGCGCCACGACGGCCGCCTTGCTGGAGCCATAGGCATGGACTGGCACCGATCCCAGTGCCGCGATTGAGGCGATGTTCACGATGGCGCCCGCGCCACGCCGTGCCATGCGGGAGCCGAAGGCGCGATTGGCGAGCCAGGTGCCGGTGAGATTGACGCCGATGGTACGTTCCCAGTCGGCAGTCGGGTAGGCTTCCGGCGGCATGATGTCCTGAAACAAAGCGGCGCAGACCACGAGGGCGGCGATACCGCCGCGGGATTCTTCCTTCTCCGCGGCCTGGTTCAGCGCCGCCTCATCGGTGATGTCGAGGCAGCGCGCCGTGCCGTCGATACTGGCGGCGACTCGCCCGGCCGCATCGGCGTCACGATCGGCGACAATGACGCGCCAACCGCGTGCATGCATCAGCAAAGCGGCGGCCTCGCCGATGCCATTGCCGCCGCCGATGATCAGCGCGCGGGGCTTGTCGGTCATGGCGTGGTGTCCTGGCGCAAGAGGCGACGGGCGTTTCCCGCCCAGGCGGGATCGACCGGATGATGATGCCCCTGCCCCGGTTGCGGCGCGTCCCAGCCGGCGAAATTGGTGCCGTAGGTGATCTTGCTGTTGCCCACGCGCGCGATCATCAGATCCAGCGCGCGGGGATCGTTCAGATGCGCGTCATACCAGAAGCGGGTGAGAAACTCCTCGAAGGCGCCATCATGCTTGAGAAAGCCCGGCGCCCAGGGCCGCAGCATGGCCGATTGCGCGAGCCGGCCGGTGAGGAACATGATCGTGCCGCCACCATGGCTGATCCAGACATCGAGTTTCGGATGCCGCTCCATCACGCCGCCGAAAATCAGCGTCGCCAGCGCGATGGTCTCCTGCGCGGCGAAACCGGCAATCACATCGAGATCGAAACGCTTGAGATTGGGATCGCCCGGCGGCCCGTCGATTCCGGCGGGCGCGGGGTGGATGCAGAGCGGCACGTTGAGCTTCACGCAGGTCTCGTAAAGACGGTCGAAACGCGGATCGTCGAGCGCCAGCGGGAAATCGCTGCCCACCGCCGCCCCCCAGAGGCCGAGTTCGGCGACGGCGCGGTGCAATTCCTCGGCCGCCGCTTCGGGGCTCTGCATCGGCAGCGAGGCGAGGCCGCCGATCTTGCCGGGATGTTCGCGCACCAGTTCGGCGCAGGCATCGTTATGCGCGCGGCAGAAGGAGATGGCCGAGGGCGCATCGATGAAATGGAAATAGGTCAGCGGGCTGGGTGACAGCACCTGGAAATCGATATGCGATTCTTCCATGCGCTTGAGACGGAGATTCACATCCGTCATCGGCGAGTTGAGATGCTTGACGCCATTGATGCGGTAATTGCCGACGCGATACCAGACGACGCCCTTCTCATCGGTGCCGAATTCCGGCCCGTGCGGCCCAGCCGCGCCATTGGTGGCGGCGAGGCGCACATGGGCGTGGATATCGATGATCCTGGCGGTGGCGATGCTCATGGCGCGTCCTCAATTCGGTGCGGCGAGACCGGGGATCGTATGGCCTGGCGTCACATCCTTGAGCGACTCCCGGCTTGACCCGATGCGCGACGTGGCGCGGGGGAATTGCAGCACGAGAACGCTCGCGCCGTCGGCCCCGGATTGCAGCATTGGGGCGGTTTCGCCAGCTTGCAGCAGGAAGATGCTGCCGGCGGGATAATCCTTGCCGTCCTGCACCATGGTCCCGGAGCAGATGACGAGATATTGTCCGCCCGCATCATTGGCCGGTCCGAAGCAACGCGCCTTGGGGCCGAGGCGGATGCCCCAGGCGCCGAGCCCGTCCTCGAATTGCTTGCTCAACCGGTCGGTCACCGCGACACGCAGCCCCAGCGGATCGGCATAGTTCTTGAAGTGCCCGGTGAAATTCC
>CANJOG010000215.1 GCA_947475475.1 Acetobacteraceae bacterium | reverse complement strand
GTCCGCGCCATCGGCTCCGGCGCCCGTGCCGCGCGCCCGCTCCTCGCCAATCTTCCTGCTCCAGCCGAGCACCCTGCCGATCTTGTTATCGTGCCAGGCCTCGGCTTCCAGACCGAAGCGAGCATGCACGCGGGCCTCGCGCGCAAGGATGCCATCGCCGCTCAACGCCATCTCGGCGCCGCGCTGGCCCGTGGCGCCGAGATCGCCGCCTCCTGCTCCGCCGTCTTCCTGCTCGCCGCCGCCGGGCTTCTGGATGGCCGCCGCGCCACCACCACATGGTGGCTCGCCCCGCTCTTCCGCCGGCTCTACCCCGCCGTGACGCTGGAGACGGATGCATTGGTCACACGCGACGGCCCGATCACCACCGCCGGGGCCGCCATGGCCCAGCTCGACCTGATGCTCGCTTTGATTTCCCGTCACGCCAGCCCGAAACTCGCCGCCGATTGCGCCCGCTATCTGGTGCTCGACCACCGCACATCCCAGGCGCCCTACGCCTCGCTCGACCTGCTCGCCGCCAGCGACGATCACGTCGCCCGCGCCACAAAATGGGCCCGCACCCGGCTCGGCGAGGAGTTCACCATCGACGATCTGGCGGACGCCGCTGGCCTCGCCCCGCGCACCTTCGCCCGCCGCGTCGAACGCGCCACCGGCGCCTCGCCCGTGCGCCTCATCCAGCGCCTGCGCATCGAACGCGCCGTGAAACTATTGGAGACAACCCGCCTGCCAATCGAGGAAATCGCCCGCCAGGTCGGCTACGCGGACGCCTCAACTCTCCGCCGGCTGCTTCGCCGCGAAACCGGCGGCAACCCGCACGCGCTCCGCAGCGCGGCGCGGCACGCCAGCTCCAACTAGAGCAACGCCCGATCATTTTGGTCCGTGACGCGGTCCAAAATGATCGGGCTAAGTTGCTCTAGGCCAGCTTGCGCCGCCGCATCCGCAGGCCGCCAAGCAACCCGGCTGCTCCCGCAAGCACAGCCAGACTCGCAGGCTCGGCCACCGCATTGGTACTCACGGCGAAATTATCCAGCCCGCTATGGGTCGATGTGGAGAAGGCGCTGCCCGTGCCATTAAAGCTGACAAAACCGAGGGTGAGATCGCCACCCGCGCTGGAGAAATCCGGATTTGCCGTGCCGTTCAGAACGATGAAATCGCCTGCCCCCTGATTCGACAGGGAAAAACTCACCCAGCCGGGCGACACCGCGGCGACGTAATTCCCCAAAAAATACGCCCCGCCCTGTTCGACCACGGGCTGATATCCCACCGCGAAGGAGGGAGAGCAGCACGTGCCGGGGTAGTTGAAGAAGGCCGCATCAAAGGAAAAATTCAGGGAGGAAACGCCCCCCAGACTGGCGAGATCAACCACCGCGCCGCTGTCCATATGCGCGACATGGATGCCGAGATTGGGGCCAGCATAGAACATCTGCGTATCGATATAGCCGCCCGGATTGCCACCCGTTGTCACTGTCGAGGAGATGAAACTCGCATATGGATCGGATATCTGGCCCACCGTCTGGATCAACTAAAATGCGACCAGCCGGACGCGAAACTTCCATCCGAAAACACCGCCGCACGCGCGCCAGCGGATAATCCAGTCCAGGAAAACCCAGTCAGGGCAAGGTAGAACAGGGCAGTCAGGACGCGCATCGGGCTTCTCTCATCACAAATCTGAGCGGCAACCGGGGAACACCGGCAACAAGCCTACCCCGTCTTAATGGGCCGGGCGAGACCCAACGGCCAAGATCACCGGCAAAAATGCCGCAAATTCAGCCAATTTTGCCTTACGCATCGCCGCCAACAATCCGGACCCCCGGCAGCACCGGATCATCCTCATGCATCGCCAGCACATTCACGCCCGAATAGAGGAATGTGTAGGAATGTCGCCGAAAGAACTCTTCCAACTGCGCGCGGTCCGATTTGACGAACTCGATCAGCATGATCGGCCGGCACCGCCGGATCGTCTCCTCCGCACCACGCAGCACGGAGATTTCCATCCCCTCGACATCGATCTTGATGAAATCGGCCCGTCCCAGCGCCAGGCTGTCGATCCGCAGCGCCCGCACATTCTGCAAATCCTCCGGCCGATATGAAATCGCCTGCCCGATATTCTCCACCTTCGGACCAGGCCTGATCTCCAGACTGCCAAAACTCCCTGGCTGCGTATAATCGGGCCGCGGCATGGCAATTTCGCCATCGCTATCGCTCAACGCCGCATGCACCGCGCGCGCATTGAAGCAATTATTCAGCGCAATATTGCCCGCCAGAGCGTAATAAATCCGCTCCTGCGCCTCGAACGCCGTCACCGCCCCCCAACCGGTCATGTGGCGTGACCACTCGATGCAATGCACCCCGATATTCGCTCCGCAATCCAGTGCAATCACGCCATTGCCGCGTATCTCGCGCAACATCGCCAGCATCTGCACCGCAAAATTGACTTCTTCGCCCTCGCAGCGCGCCGTATTCAGAATCTGGTGGCCCACGCCATAGCCGCTCGTCGCACTCGTCATCCGGTAATCTAGCCGGTTGACGATCAATGTCCCCTGCTCGGACGCCGCCAGCACGAATGGCAGCGGACGCGGCGGAATGCTCGTCCGGTCCGATCGACTATCCGATTTCATCAGCCCATCCCTTCGTGGCGTCCGCGCGCCCTGTGCCTCACCCACCCGCGCATGGATAGGCCTCCTCCAATGCCTCGACGACCAGTAGCACTGCCGGCTTCTCGCGCCGCCGCATTTCCAGAAACACCATCACCTGATCCTGCAATTTCCGCTCATTCACCTCGCGCGGAATGCACGCCCGATGCCCCTCGACCGGCGTATAGGCCAGCATCTGCGCGATCCCGGCGACGTAGCCGAGGCAAACACCCCGATTATACGGAATGGGCGCCCCGCAATCGCGCAGCAGCGCATTGCCCGAATAATACCCGCCCTCCGCCCAGGCAGCCCTCCCACAAGGCAGGAGCAGCATGGCGGCCAACAGCAAACGCATCCCCATCGCACCCTGCCGTTTGATTGCCCGGTTCTGATACCATCGCCCACCATGCCCGGACCAGCCACGCCGCGCTTGACGCGAACCGCCTCCACCGCCAAAGCCCCCCCATGACCACGATCTATATCGACGGCGATGCCTGCCCGGTGCGCGACGAAACCTACACCGTCGCCGCCCGCTACGGGCTTTCTGTCATCGTTGTCTCCAACGGCTCGCGCCCGATCCGCCCACCGGAGCAGTCCTTCGTCACCATGGTTACAGTCCCCGAAGGGGCCGATATCGCCGATGACTGGATCGCCGAACGCATCGCGGCCCAGGATATCTGCGTCACCAACGACATCCCGCTGGCCAGCCGCTGCCTCTCCCGCCAGGCGCTCGCACTCTCATCGACCGGTAAAAACTGGACCCCAGACAATATCGGCAATGCGCTGGCCGGCCGTGAAATCGGCCGCCATCTGCGTGAGATGGGGGTCATGACCGGCGGCCCCCGCCCGCTCTCGGGCAGTGACCGCTCCCGCTTCCTCCAGGCGCTCGACACCTGCGTCAACGCCGCCCGCCGCGCCAGCCTCACCGCCCGCCTGCACCGGCCAATGCCGCCCTTGCCGGAATAGCGCCTCCTTGGCCGTGACCCAGCCTGCCGCGCGCATCAACTCGTCACGCCAGTTCCGCGTGCTGACCGCCCATGCAACGCTGTTCCAGGCTTCCGTCGCCATCGCCGGCGGCTTCATCGGCGCACATCTGATGGAGCAGGGCTTCAGCATCGCCGCCGCGCTCTGCGTCTATGCCGCCATCCTTTCCGTCCGCTTCGCCTTCCGCCTCGCAGTGCTGCCACTCGTCGCCAGGATCGGCTTCCGCGCCGCCATGCTCGCCGGCATTGTGCTGACCGGCGCGCAATTCATCCCGTTGCTGCAAGCACGCGAGCCCTCCTGGCTGCTCGCCTGGGTGCTCACCGTCGCCCTCGCCGAGGCGCTCTACTGGCCAGTCTATCACGCCGCCACCTCGGCTGCCGCCAGCTCCACCGGCCGCGGCCGCGAGATCGCCATCCGCCAGGGCATCAATTTCATCGTCGGGATCGCGGGGCCATTGCTCGGCGGCTTCCTGCTCACCCGCTTCGGCGCTATCGCCGATTTCGCCCTCGCCGGCGCGCTCTGCCTGCTCGCCGCTTTGCCAATCTTCCTGCTCGGACCGCTCGATCTCGGCCCAGTCCCCGCGGCGCGCGAGTCCTTCCGCCAGATCGACCGTCTCGGCATCACCGCCTTCGCCGCCGATGGCTTTCTCACCTCGGGCCTGGCCCTTGCCTGGCCGATGATCCTCTTCGCCGCGCTGGGATCACGCTACGACAATCTCGGACTGGCCAATGCGGCGGCAGCCCTGTTCGGCGCCATCGCCGGCTATATCTGCGGCGCCGCCATCGATGCGGGAGGACGCGCACGCTATCTCCGCCTCGTCACCATCCTCTACGGCGCCACGTTTCTGCTCCGTGCCACCGCCTCGTGGTATCCGCTCGCCGGCTATATCTCCAATTGCGCCGGCGCCGCGCTCGCCGGCCTCTACACGCCTGTTCTGATGAGCACAATTTACGAACGCTCACGCAACTCGGGTGCCGCCTATCACTTCCACATTGCCGCCGAAGCCGGCTGGGATATCGGCGCCGCCGCTGGCTGCCTCGTTGCCGCCGCCACCTTGCTCATCGCCCCGGCCGCCTCACTCGCCATCCTGCCAGCCGGGCTCGCCCTCTTTCTCATCCACGCCTGCATTGCGCGCGCGACG
>CANJOG010000214.1 GCA_947475475.1 Acetobacteraceae bacterium | reverse complement strand
GACCGGATGCGGATGCGCTGGAAGCCGCAATGCTGCTGCGCACCGGCATCATGGTGGCGAATTCGCTTACCCCCGCGCTGGCCTCCTACCGCCGCGGCTGGCCGATGGACACCACCCCGCGCGACAAGGCCAGCATGGAAGGCGCCTGCTACACCTATTCCGGCGCGCGGCTGGACCTTGGGCGTCCGGTCTATTCCTGGACGGATATGGCGGACCGGCGGGAGGACTTGCTCACCGATTTCCCCGGCATGCGGCGCTTTGCCGATCTCAGCGCGGACTCTCAATCGGGGCGGTAAGCGCCAAAACTGCCGGGGCGGAAAAAGCGCAGCCGGGTGAAGGAAGCATCCTCACCATCGACGCGGCCCGGCGGGCTGTTGGCGGCGAAGCTCGCATAGGCGGATGTGTCGGCGTCACGCTGCTCCGCCCAGTCCAGCACGACGTAGCGGTGGAGGAATTTCCAGACGCCATTGCGGCGCGCATAGCGGTCCAGGCTGCGGCTGCCGGTGGTGACTTCGCGCACGGGATCGCCGGTTTTTGGATCGCCGGTCAGCCGGTGGTAGCTGACCTTGCAAACCTCGCCCTCGGCATAGTCGCCATCCAGCGCAAACAGCGTGTTGACGGCGTAATGCACGGTCATCTCGTTCATCGCCAGCGCGCCCTCGACCCAGCTTACATACTCATCGGCGGTACCGCGGAACATATTGCCGTGCTCTTCGGTGGCGTCGTCCCAATAGAGGCTGCGCAGCAGGGTGAAATCGCGCCGGTCGATGGCGCGGCCATAGAGATCAACGAGCTGGCGCAGTTCGCTGCGATCGGCGGCTTCGGCCAGGCGCGCCAATTGGCGGTCTTGCATGGTTTCCTCCGGCCCGTCGGGCTCATTGTTGTCGGCTCCCGGATTTGCCGGGATGGGCTGCTTAGCGAACGTGTTTCAGCGAGGGTGTTTCAGCGAGGGTGTTTCAGCGAGTCTGGGTGCCGCGCGGCTGCGGCCGGTCATTGCCGGCGACGCGGCGCACGCCACCCAGGGCGGACTGGGTCTGCGGCGCGGTGTGTGTTTGAGCCTGAGCTTGAGCCTGAGCCTGAGCCTGAGCTTGGCGCTGGCCCTGGGGCGCCTGCGGCTTTTGCGGGGCCGGCGCGTTGCGGGTCAGGTTTTCCAACGTGAGCTTGCTCTGCATCTGCGGCGTCAGCAGCACCTCGGCGCGGGCTGGCAGGGCTCCGCTCAGCGTGGCACCGGCGAGGATGGAAACGGCCAGGGAAATCGCGGAAACGAGGCGTCGCGTCATGGAGACGAATCCTACAGCGGTCAGCGGGAGACTGGCGCTACCGTCATGGCGCTTTGATGGCAAGGACATTCGATCCCCGCCCCTTTTCATTCGGTGCCGGAGCGGCGAGGATATGGCCCGGAAACGGCGTGCAGGCGCCGGATCAAGACGACACAGGGAGGATTTCTTGGGACCGCTTGCTGGCGTGCGCATTCTCGAACTCGCGGGGCTCGGAGCCGCGCCTTATGGCTGCATGATGCTGGCCGATATGGGCGCGGAGGTGGTGCGCATCGAGCGCCCGGTTTCCAATCCGCGCAGCCTGCGCGATCCGCAATTGCGCAATCGCCGCAGCGTGGTGCTGGATCTCAAGAAGCCAGAGGCCGTCGAGGTTCTTCTCGGCCTGGTGGAGAGTGCCGATGTCATCATCGAGGCTTATCGGCCGGGTGTGGCCGAGCGTCTCGGCATCGGGCCGGAGGTCTGTCTCGCGCGCAATCCGCGCATCATCTATGGCCGCATGACCGGCTGGGGGCAGAGCGGGCCGCTCGCCCAGGCCGCCGGGCATGACATGAATTATATCGCGCTCACTGGCATGCTCTCGATGATCGGTCCACGCGGCGGCAAGCCGGTGCCGCCCTATAATGTGGTGGGCGATTTCGGCGGTGGCGGGCTGCTGATGGCCTATGGTCTGGTCTGCGCCTTGCTGGAGGCGCGGCAATCGGGCAAGGGCCAAGTGGTGGATGTCGCCATGATCGACGGGGCGATTTCCTTCATGGGCATGACCTTCGAGAATCGCGCCAATGGCAATTTCCGCGAGGGTGTCGGCGAGAATGTGCTGACCGGGGCGGCGCATTATTACGACACCTATGAGACCAGCGACGGCAAGTTCGTCTGCATCGCGCCGATCGAATCGCAATTCTATGCGTTGCTGATCGACAAGCTCGGGCTGGACCGGGCGCGTTTCATCCCGGCCGGCTATCCGGCGCTGGACGAGACCACGCGCGATGTCACCTGGCCGGCGCTGAAGGGCGAACTGGCTGCGGTGTTCCGCAGCCAGACCCGCGATGAGTGGTGCGCGCTGCTGGAAGGCACGGATGTGTGTTTCGCGCCGGTGCTGGGCGTGGAGGAAGCCACACGCCATCCGCATAATGTCGCGCGCGAGGCCTTTATCGAGGTGGATGGCATCGTGCAGAACGCGCCGGCGCCGCGATTCTCGCGCACTGTGGCGAGCCGGCCGACGCCGCCGCGCATGCCGGGTGCGGATTCCGATGCGGTGCTGAGCGAGTGGAAGATCGATGCTGGCCTGGCCGCGCGGGCGCGTGCGTCAGGTGGGGTACGCTGACCCAGTTTAGTTGGAAAGAACGGGTTGAAACGAAAACGGCCGCCCCTGGAAGGGCGGCCGTTCTTCTTCCTGGCCTGATCGCTCAGGCGCGCCGGGCAGGCTTGACACGCGGCGATGTGCGCGATGTGGCGCGGTCGGCATACAGGCTGATCACCAGCTTGCGCCCGGCTTCGGTCGGCACCACGAAGATGACGCGGCGATCGGTCGGATGCGGTTTGCGCTCCAGCAGGCCGAGGCCGAACAGGCGGCTGACCGTCTTGCTGATCGAAGGCTTGCTGACCTGCAAGGTCTCCGACATGGACTTGATGGTTTCCTTCGGGCTACGGATACATTCCAGCAGAACGGCAACCTGGCGAGCGGTGAAATTCAGCTCCTCATAGCGCACCAGTTCGAGAAGTGCCGTGCGCAGAACGTCAAATTTGTCATCGCGGCTGATTGCGGCAGTGACTGGCCGCGACAGTGTTGCAAGCTGCGTCATGATACGAGGCCCCCACCTCTATGCGAAAAAATCGCACGATCAATGATCAATGGTCGATTGATCGATGACTGGCTGGACCCCGCGCCCGGCCGATCATCAACTATTCACAATATATAAACCTTCCATTCCGATCCGCGATGGCTCCGGCATTGAAACACTGCTTTCAACGATCACAGTTTCGTGAGTCGCTTCCACCCGGCCTTGCTGGCTCCGGCCGCACCAAGCCGTGGCAGAAGGACTGCTACACAATCAACAGCTTCCAATGGGTCTTCCGTCAGGCCCGGTGCGATCCCGGTGCCAGCATGGCGGTGACATGGGTGGCGATCATGGCCTCCTCATCGGTCGGGAGCACATAGATGCGCGGTTGAGCCCCGGATGGGCTGATCAACGCCTCGACGCCACCAGTGGCGCGGATATTGACCTCCGCATCGAGAGCGATACCAAGCCAGGCCATGCCATCGAGCAGCTCGGCGCGGATGCGCGCGGCGTTGGCGCCGATGCCGCCGCTGAAGACAATCGCGTCGATCCCGCCAATCGTGGTGGCCAGGCCGGCAATTTCGTGGCGGATGCGCGCGGCGAAACTGGCGATCGCGTCGCGCGCGGCCGGATCGGGCGAGGCTTCGAGCGTGCGCATGTCATGCGAGATGCCGGAGAGGCCGCGCAGCCCGGAACGGCGGTAGAGCAGATCGGAAATCTCCTCCGCTGGCATCTGCTTTTCCTGCATCAGCCAGAGCAGCACGCCGGGGTCGATCTGGCCGCAGCGCGTGCCCATGATCAGACCGTCCAGGGTGGAGAAGCCCATGGTGGTGGCAACCGAGCGTCCGTCGCGCAGCGCGCAGAGCGAGGCGCCATTGCCGAGATGGGCCATGATGATGCGGCCTCTGGCGATGTCAGGCGCGATCCTGCCAAGCCGGCGCAGGAGATATTCGTACGAGATGCCGTGAAAGCCGTAGCGGCGCACGCCCGCCGCGTAATAGTCGCGCGGCAATGCATAGGCATCCTGGGCGAATTCATGCCCGCGATGAAAGGCAGTATCGAAACAAGCGATTTGCGGGACATGCGGCCATTCCCGGCGCGCTGCCGCAATGGCGGCGAGATTGGCCGGCTGATGCAATGGCGCCAGATGCACGAGGCTTTGGAGTCGCGCGATGACGTCATCGTCGCACATCACGGGAGCGGCAAAATCGATACCGCCATGGACGACGCGATGGCCGATGCCGAGCGGGGCGAAATCGTCGCATTCAGCCTTGATCCAGGCAAGCAGGCAGGCAATGGCGTCGTCGTGAAAAACCGTGTCGGATTCCCAGGACGTGTCGGCCAGCAGGCCCTTGGGGCCGCGCACCACGAGATGGCGGCGGGTGCCCGCCATCTCAACCTGGCCTTCCGCGAGACCGCGAGCTGCTGCGCCGGACACATCGAAGAGGCCGAATTTGACCGAGGACGAGCCGGCATTGAGTGCCACGACATGAGCCAAATCTGTCACCGCAGCGAGGCGCCGATGACACTGCCCAATGCGTCGCCCAGGCAGGCGAAGAGTGTGCGGGCCGATTGCACGCGCCGGCCCGAATCGCGCGCATCGAGGTCGATCAGACCAGATTTCGCCCAGAAATGCATGAGATCGAAACGCGGGAACAGTGCGGTGTCGTCAGTGTTCGCGGCATCGCGCAGGGCCTGACGATAG
>CANJOG010000213.1 GCA_947475475.1 Acetobacteraceae bacterium | reverse complement strand
TGCACCCCACGCCGGTCCAGGGGACACTGTCCCCCGGCGGAGTCCAGAGGCAGAGCCTCTGGTGGGGTTCGGGGCAGCGCCCCGGTCTTCCTTCCCTCACCTGGCTTCCGGGAGCGCGCCGGCGGCGTGGCGGGCGGCGATATAGGCGAAGGTCATGCCGGGGCCGATCATGGAGCCGCCGCCGGGGTAGGCGCCGCCCCAGACGCTCGCCTGGTCGTTGCCGGCTGTGTAGAGGCCGGTAATGGGTGTGCCGTCGCTGCGCAGAACGCGGGAGAATTCATCGGCCTTGATGCCGGCGAAGGTGCCGAGATCGCCGGGGACGATTTTGACGGCGTAGTAGGGGCCATCGCCGAGCGGGCCGATGCAGGGGTTGGGCTTGTGCTCGTCGTCGCCATTGTAGACGTCGTAGAGGTTTTCGCCGCGGTGGAACTCGGGGTCTTTGCCGTCCTTGGCGTGGGTGTTGAAGGTGTGGACGGTTTCTTCGAGGTTGGCGGCGTTGACGCCGATTTTGCTGGCGAGGTCGCGCAGCGTTTTGCCCGTTTTGATGTAGCCATTCTTGATGTAATGGCCGCGCGGGATGGGTGAGGGGCGGGAGAAGCCCATGCCGTAGGAGTTGATGCCTTTCTGGTCGGAGATCAGCCAACAGAAGGCTTCTTTGTCTTTCTCGCAGGCCTGGATGAGGGCAGGGACGAAATCGGTGTAGGGGCCGGCCTCCGAGGTGAAGCGCTTGCCATTGGAGAGCACGGCGATGAAACCTGGCTTGTTGCGGTCGACGAAATGCGGCCAGACGCCGTCGATGCCTTCTTTGCCGGGCATGAGCGAGACGGGGATCCAGGCGGCCGGGGTGGAGACCTCGCCGTTGAAGGTCCCGCCGACGGCTTCGGCCATGCGGACGCCGTCGCCGGTATTGGTCGGGCACCAGATACCGCGGAAATTGGCGGCGTCGGCGACGGGCGGATAGGTGGCGCTGCGGCGCTTGCGGTCACCGGGATAGCCGCCGCTGGCGAGCAGGACGCCTTTGGTGGCGGTGACGTGGACCCGGCCTTGCGGGGTGTCGATGACGGCGCCGGTGACCTGGCCATTTTCCTCGATCAGCTCGGCGGCGGGCGAGGAGAGCCAGAGCGGGATGTTGAGGTCGAAGACGGTTTTGGCGAGGCGGCCGATGAGGGCGCGGCCGCGGACCATTTGCTGGCCGGAGCCGTATTTCAGAACGTCGCGGAAATGGCTGGTGAGGCGCTTGGCGACAAAGGCAAGTGATTTGACCGAGCGGCCGGCGCTCATGAAGAGTTTCATCTCGACGCTGGAGCCGATCGCGAAGCCGAGGAAAAGGGTCTGGGGCAGGAAGTTGCGCATTTTCGCGACGTGGTCGCCGAGCGAACCGGCCGGGTAGTCCATGGCTTGCAGTGAGCGGACGCGCGAGGCATGCGCGCTCCAGCCGTGATAGTCGGGGTAGGGCAGGGCGAAGAATTTCACCTCGCTTTCGCGCTCCATGTAATCGACCATTTCCGGGCCGTATTTCAGGTAATTGTCGATGCGCGGGATATTGGCGTAGTTGCCGGCTTCCTCGATGATGTAGTCGCGGGCCTTGTCCTGATTGTCTGAGACGCCGATTTTTTCGCCGAGCTTGGCGGAATGCTTGTTGCCGGGGACCCAGATCATGCCGCCCGAGGCTGCCGAGGTGCCGCCATAGACGTCGTTCTTCTCCACGATGAGCACGTCGAGGCCGGATTTGCGGGCGGTGATGGCGGCGGTGAGGCCGGCAGCGCCGGTGCCGATGACCAGGAAATCGACGGTGAGGTTGGTGGGCGTTTCCATGGGGACGGTTCCAGCGGTTGTTTTGGGTGACGTGACGTTGTGATGGGTCATAACGCGCGTGATGGCGACTGTCGCATGGTGGTGGTGGGCGGCCCAACTCACCCTATTGGGGGGACGGGCGGGGCGGTGGTGATTCCGGGGTTTCGCGCTCTGGTGGAAGAGGAAATACTCGGGCGCGCCGTGCCGGTGAGGCAGTCCGGTTTGCGGAGTCGAGGGACGGGATCGTGACGGGCAAGCTGGAAGCGGGACGTGCGCGGGTGGTATTGGCGAAACCCCCCAGGAAGCGGCGGGATTCTGCTGTGACCGCGGCGAGCGAGACGAAAACGCTCGGCCGTGCGCGTAAGGTTGTCGATGGCGTGACGCAGAAATCGACGCGCGACAAGCTGCTCGATGCGGCCGAGGAGCTGTTTGCCGAGCATGGCTATGACGGCACCACGCTGCGCGACATTGCCAGCCTGGCGCAGGTGCTGTTCGGCCTGGCGACGTATTATTTCGGCACCAAGGAGGAGTTGTTCCGCCAGGTCGTGGCGCGGCGGGCGGAGCAGCATCAGGCGTCGATGATGGGGGCGCTGGACGATCTGCTGGCCCGGTTCGCGCCCGCGTCGCCGAGCATCGAGGCGCTGGTGGAGGCGTTTTTCGCGCCACTGGTGGACAAGTTGCTGAACCAGGGGCCGGGCTGGCGCAATTATCTGCGGCTGCTGGCGCGGGCGGCGAATATCAAGCAGGAGCAGGACTTTCTGCAGCCATTCCAGACGATCACCGACCCGCTGCGGGTGCGATTTGTTGATATTGCGGCTGGAATTTTCCCAACCGCCTCGCGCGAGGATGTGCTCTGGGCGGCGTATTTCTTCAATGCGGCGCTGACCCAGTTCATTGCTGGCGAGGGCTCGATCGACCGGATTTCTGGCGGGCGGTGCCGGGCGAATGATCTGGAGACGATCGGGCGGAAGATGGTGCCGTATTTTGCCGGCGCCTTCCGGGCGATGATTGGCGCAGGAGAGGCCGCCAGAGGGTAAGCGGCGTCGGAACCGGGGCTGCCTCTGGTGGAGAAACTTGCGCAACGCGTTATACATTTGTATAAAATTTGGCATGCTTCTGGTAGGCGCTGGTCTTGTCCGGCCGGAAGATGCGGAACTCTGTTGAAAATTGCGCGGCAAGCGCTGGTCGAGGAGGAGCGGATGACAGTGGCGCTGCGGCCGGTCGTAAAGCTGGATCATGGTTTCAAGACGGGAATGGTGGAACGTGAACCGCCGGTGCTCTCGGCGCGTCAGGTCGAGTGTCTGAGTTGGGCGGCACGCGGGAAAACGCGTTTCGAGACAGCAACCATTCTGGGCATCGGGAATGCGACGGTGAAGGAACATATCAAGGAAGCGGCGCGGAAACTGGATGCGTCGAATACGACGCAGGCGGTGGCGATTGCCTGCATGCGCGGGCTTATCCAGCCATAAGAGTTGCCGGGTAGGAATTGAAACGGCCTCCGGCAGTGCGCCGAAGGCCGCTTTGTTGTGACAGAGTTTGCTGCTCAGGACTTGAGATATTTATCCAGCGTCTGATGGAAGTGGCGGACGCGGACTTCCTGGTAGTTGGCGAGTTCGATCTGGCCGCTCTTCATCGCTTTCATGCCGGCCTGGACAAAGGGGAGATTATCCCAGTCCTGATTGAGCACGCCGCCGAGCGGGCCGAATTCGGCGACATCGGCCCAGGTTTCCGCGCCAGTGAGCATGCGCATTTTCGGGATTGGCGGCTTGGGAGCGCCCTTGGGTTGGCGGGCCAGGACGCGGACTTCCATCAGCGTGTGGTCGGCGTCGCCCCAGGGGCGCCAGCGATAGACGACATTGGGCATGAACCCGCCCCACGGCGCGAAGTTCGGGAAGACGTTGTAGGTGAAAGCGTCCTGCAGCTCGCAATCGGAGTAGTGGCTGGCATCGATGCCGGCGGCCTCGCCGAACCGTTTGCGGTTGACGGCTCCCATTGCTGCGCGCGCGGTCTGGCCTGGCTGGACTTGGAGCTGGCCGATGCCGACGGCGACCCGGCCGTTATTCTTGAGGTAGCTGTCGATCACCCATTGCGGGTCCTTGGGCTCCGAGCCGAGATGCGGGGAGGGGACGCCGAAAGGTGTGAGGGCGAGATTTACGTTGTCGCTCAGCACGTAGTATTTCGCCATGCAGTCGCCAGAGAAGTCCATGAGCTGTGGATGCGTGGCGATGACGTGATAGGCCTCCATGAAGGCTTCCGCGACCGCTTTCCAGTTGGCGTCGCACACACGGGCGGCCCAGACGGCGGTGTAGCAATCATCCTGTCCCCAGCGTGCGAAATGCTCGGGCAGCGGGGCGAGGAATTCCTCCAGCGTGGGGCCGCCCTCGGCTTCCTTGATGAAGACATAGCCTTCCCAGACGCCGACCTGGGCCTCCGGCAATTTCATTTTCTCGTTGGTCAGATGCGGGAAATCCCAGCGGCAGGGAATGTTGCGCAGCGAGCCGTCGATATTCCAGTTGAAGCCGTGATAGCCGCAATAGAATGAGCTGGCCTTCCCGGATTCGGTGCGTAATTTGCGGCCGCGGTGCAGGCAGACATTCTGCATGGCCTTGATGGAGCCATCGTTCTGGCGCGTGAGCAACCAGGATTTGCCGACGTTTTCATAGACGACAGTGTCGCCCGGATTGGGGAGTTCCTCGAGACGTGCGGCGAACTGCCACACGTTGGGCCACATCTTCTCGACTTCCTGAGAGTAGAAGTCGGGGCTGGTGTAGCGCGCGGTCGGGATCGGGTCGGAGCCGAGATATTTGTAATGCTCGCCGAGCAGGAAATCGGGCACTGGCTTGGTGTCGGCGGCGGCGAGATCGTCCCAGGACGTGCCCGGCTGGCGGGCAGCACCCGGCGGTAATTGGCGTTGGTCGTCCGGCATGTTTGCCTCCCTGGCAATTGCAATTGGCGTGGCAGGGTGAGCGCGATAAAACCGGCACACAAG
>CANJOG010000212.1 GCA_947475475.1 Acetobacteraceae bacterium | reverse complement strand
GCGGCCGTTTGTGTTTGAAAGGCTTGTGTGTCGTGCCGGCTGCGTCAGGGGGTGCTGGCGTTCCGGCGGCGCCGCGCGGTACTTCTCGCCAGCCAGAGCATGACGGCACCGCCGCCGAGCAATGCGGCGCTGACCGGCTCGGGCGTGGCGATCTGCTGGCCGCCGTCGAGAGCACCGTTGGAAATCTTGTCGAGCGCGACATAGAGGCCGAGATTTCCATCGATTGCGAATGAGTCGGTGTAGGTGGGGAAGGCGTTCAACTCGGAGGTGATGAGCAGTGAGGCAACCCGGTCCGACAACAAGGCGGCGAGGTTGAAGTCCGCGGTGAGAACGCCGTAGCCCGCGAAGACTCCATCCACGCGTTCCGTGTGATCGGTCAGCCTGATGCGTGAGAGGCCGATTTCCGCGAGGGTGACGCCGGGCTGGAGCGGCGAGGCAAAGCGGAACAGGGTTGTCGCGCTCACCGGATTGACGGATTCGAAAATGCCGGTGAAACTGATCGGCATGCTCTTTGGCACGTTCATCGAATAGGAGTTGTAGCTCGTGCCATCGGTCAGCTGCCTTGAATTGACCGTAAGGGGCGAGAGCAGGAAGCCATTGGCCGTGACGGTGACGAAGGAGCTGCCGGAATCGTCAAAGGCGATGAATTCGGCGCGGGCGTGGGTCGTCAGGGAGGCCGCGACGCAGAGCGCGGCCGGCAGTGACCAAAAGAGGGTGCGCATCGCCATAAGACTTTACTCCGGCATGTCAGACCGCTTCTGTCGCCGATTTTCGATGACCGCGTCGCTTGATAGAGAGTGGAGAAGTGCGGTGGATTGAGTATAATCCATTATGGGTATTAATTTAAATATATCGTTAATTAAACATATAACTTGTAAAGTAATACCTTAAATAAAGTATTAATTTCAGGATTGACCGACCCTGTGCGCGTGGAGGGCATTGCCCGCCGTCCGGAGGCGATTGGGCGCATCGGCCTTGCAGTTCCGGCGCTTCATCGCCGGGGCGGCGCCTGCCATTGATGCACCCATGATTGCTGAGACGCCATGACCGCCCCGGCTTCGCGAGATTCCGAGACCGCGCCTGGCGCGCTGGTGCAGACGCGCTGGCAGGCGCGGCGGGTGGCGGTGATTGTCGCCAGCGCGCTGTTCATGGACCAGCTCGATTCCACCGTGCTGACCACGGCAGTGCCGGCGATTGCGCGCGATTTCGGCTCCGATCCGCTGCATCTGAGCCTGGCGCTGACGTCGTATCTGCTGGCGCTGGCGATTTTCATTCCGGTCTCTGGGATGATGGCGGACCGGTTCGGCAGCCGGACGATCTTCCAGGGGGCGATCGTGATGTTCACGCTCGGCTCGATCCTGTGTGCCCAAGCGCCGAATTTGCCGTTCCTGATTGCCGCGCGGTTCCTGCAGGGAACGGGCGGGGCGCTGATGATCCCGGTGGGGCGGCTGGTGCTGTTGCGCAGTGTCAGCAAGGCGGAGCTGGTGATGGCGATGTCCTGGCTGCTGGTGCCGGCCAATATCGGGCCGATCCTGGGGCCGCCAGTGGGTGGGTTCATTGTCACCTATCTGTCCTGGCGCTGGATTTTCTACATCAATATTCCGATCGGAATTGCCGGTCTGCTGCTGGCCTCGCGCTATGTGCCGCAATTGCGGGGGGGCGGGCGGCAGAGGCTGGATTGGCGGGGATTTGCTATCACCTCGGTCGGGTTGCCGAGCCTGATTTTCGGTCTGGAACTGATCACTCGTGACGCCGCCAATCGTGGGTTGGGCGCTTTACTGCTCGCCACGGGCGGGGTTGCCGGCATTCTGTATTGGCTGCATGCGCGCCGGGCGGCATCGCCGATCCTGGATCTGACTCTGATGCGGATTCCGACGTTCCGGCTGTCGGTGATTGCCGGGTCGCTCTCGCGGGTGATGGCCGGGGCGACGCCGTTCTTGGTGCCGTTGATGCTGCAACTTGGCTTTGGGCTGAGTGCCGCGCAAAGCGGGATGATCACTTTGGCGCCGGCCTGTGGGGCGATGCTGCACAAGCCCATGACGCGGCCGATCTTCCGGTTGCTCGGTTTCCGCAATGCGCAGATCCTGGGCGGGGTGCTGGCGCTGTTTGCCACGGCGAGTTGCGCCTTCTTCCGCCCCGGCTGGCCACTCTGGTTGATTTTCGTGGCGCTGATGCTCAGCGGATACATGATCTCGCTGCAATTCATGTCCTACAACACGGTCGCCTATGCCGATGTGGAGCAGGAGCGGATGAGTGCCGCGACCAGTTTCTACGTGACCTTCCAGCAATTCTTCCTGACGGTTGGGATTGCGACCTCGGCGGGTGCGCTTGCCGTCTCCGAGCGGATCACCGGTAATGCGCAGCCGGGCTTTACAGATTTTTCCGTGGCGTTCGGCCTGTGCTGCACGGTGGCGGTGGCGGCGGTGTTGGTGAGCCTGCGGCTAAGGCCGGATGCTGGACGGATGATGACCGGGCATAGCGGCCAGTCTTTGCCGATGATGGCGCGTCTGTCGGTTCGGCGCTGGCGGCGGGCCGCGCGGGACTGAAGGCTGCGTTCCAGGAACTGGGCCGGAAAAATCGCGTGCAGCCTAGGCGCCCGGCAATTGCACGTGCGCGGGAATTCGTCCAGGGTCGGGGCGTTCGGTCTGGACTGACGCGACGGTAAAGGGCGCGCGGCCGGACGGGTGCTGGCCTGACATAATCAAGACAATGCACGAGGAAACGAATGAACAGGAAAATGCTGCTGGCCGCTGTTGCCGGCGCGGCGATGATGGCGGGAACCGCCTCCGAGGCGGCCGACTACAAGGTGGGCGTGATGCAGTCGCTCACTGGCCCCTTCGCCTTTATTGGCGTGGGCGTGAAGAACGGCATGATGCTGGCGCTCGATGAGCTGAACAAGGCGCAGGCGCTGGGGGCCGGCAATACGCTGGTGGTGCCATTCGAGGATGATGCCGGCGATCGCACGCAATCGGTGACGCTGTTCCGCAAATTCGCTGTTGATTCGGCCGTGCTTGCCGTTGTTGGCCCGACCAGCGGGGCGGCTGCACCGGCGGTGGCGGCGGCGGCCAATGAGATGAAGACGCCGTTGATCAGCACGGTCAGCAATGTCGCGGTGCTTCAGGCTGGGCCTTATGGCTTCATCATGGGTGCGCCGGCCGTGGTCTCGATTCCCTATATCGGCAAATACGCGGTCGAGACGCTGAAGGTGAAGAATTGCGTCAGCATCGGCCTGCATGACAATGAAAGCTATGTGCTGCTGGAACGGGTTTTCGTCGATTATGTGACCAAGGCGGGGGTGAAGTTCGTCTCGCAGGAAGGCATTAAGGTCAGCGATTCTGATTTCTCGGCGGTGACCACCAAGGTTGCGGCGATGAAGGATATCGATTGCCTGTATGTCTCGGCGCCTGCCCCGCAGGCGGCCAATCTGGTGACGCAGTTGCGTGCAGCGGGCCTGGCGTCGGGCGTGCGGATCATTGGGCATAACGCGTTGGCCTCGCCGGATCTGGTGGCCAAGGGCGGGGCGGCGGTTGAGGGCGTGTATCTGATGGCGGATTTCACGCCGGGTGGCGGCAGCGATGACGGGCGGGCTTTTGTGGCGGCCTATAAGGCGCGTTTCGGATCGGAGCCGGATAATTGGGCTGCGCTTGGTTACAGTGAAATGCGCATTGCCGCGGCGATCGTGAAGGCGGCGGGGCCGAATCCGACGCGGGAATCGGTGAAGGATGTGGCGCTGAAAGTGCGGGTGCCTGTCGTGACGGGCGATGGCATGTTCTTCTTCGACGAGCAGCGGCTGCCGCATTACGGCATGGCGATTTTGCAGGTCAAAGACGGCAAGTTCGTCGCCGCGCCGAAGTAGAAGTGCGGGCGGGGACGGCATGGTCCGCCCCCGCGCCGTGCTGTCGGTGGGGGAGAGCGATGTTTCAAGGCAAGGCGGCGATTTGCGCCTGGGTTGATATTGCTGCTGATGAGCAGCAGGATTTTCGTGAGTGGCATAATCGCGAGCATCTGCCGGAGCGGCTGGCGCTGCCGGGATTCAATCGCGGGCGGCGGTTTGTGGCGATCGACGGGGCGCCGCAATTTCTGTTTCTCTATGAGGTCGATGGGATCGAGGTGCTGCATAGCGCGGAGTATGCGCAGCGCTACGACAATCCGACGCCATGGACGGCGCTGAACACGGCGCGGTTTCGCAATCTGGTGCGTGGCCTGTTCACGCTGCGTGGCTCGGCGGGCAGTGGCAATGGCGGGTTTCTCGCGACCTTGCAGGCGACGGTGGCGGCGGGGGAGGGCGATCTGGCGGCGGCGGCGTTGGCCGGGATTGCAGACTTGCCCGGCTGTCTCGCGTGTCATGCGCTGGCGGGCGAGGCCGATGCGATTGTGCTGATCGAGGCGAGCAGCCTGGAATCGTTGCGTGAGGCCTGTGGGCGGGCGGCGCAGGCACTGCCGCGCGATGTTGCGCCGCGCATCGGGTTTTATGCGCTGGAAGCGGCGTTGGAGCGCGTGGAAATCCGCGGCGGCTGACGCGCGGGAAGGAATGGTTGCATGGCAAAAATCGGGGTCTTCGGTGCGAGCGGGCGGCCGGGGCGGGCCTTGATCCGGCAATTGCTGGCGGGCGGCTATCAGGTGCGGGCAATGACGCGGCGGGCGCCGGAAGCGCTGGCGGGCCTGGAATGCATGCCAGCCGATTACAACGACACGGCCTCGCTTGCACGTGCCTGCGCCGGGCTGGACGGGGTGATGTTCACCTCGGCGACGTTTACCGAAGTATCGAAGTCGATTGAGCATGCCAGCAATGTAGG
>CANJOG010000211.1 GCA_947475475.1 Acetobacteraceae bacterium | reverse complement strand
GGCTCCGGCAAGTCCTCGCTCGCTTTCGACACGATCTATGCCGAGGGACAGCGCCGCTATGTCGAGAGCCTGTCGGCCTATGCGCGGCAGTTCCTGGAACTGATGGGCAAGCCGGATGTGGATTCCATCGAGGGTCTCTCCCCGGCGATTTCCATCGAGCAGAAAACCACCTCGCATAATCCGCGCTCCACCGTCGGCACGGTGACGGAAATCCACGACTATATGCGCCTGCTCTGGGCCCGCACCGGCATCCCCTATTCGCCCGCCACCGGATTGCCGATCGAGGCGCAGACCGTCTCCCAGATGGTCGATCGGGTGATGACGATGAAGGAGGGCACGCGGCTGCTGCTGCTCGCCCCCGTGGTGCGCGACCGCAAGGGTGAATACCGCAAGGAACTGGCCGAATTGCAGCGCCGTGGCTTCGCCCGCGCAAAGGTGGATGGCAAGCTCTACGAAATCGCCGATGTGCCGGCGCTGAACAAGAAGCTCAAGCACACGCTCGAAGCCGTGGTGGATCGTATCGTCGTGCGCGACGGCATCCAGTCCCGCCTGGCCGATAGTTTCGAGACGGCGCTGAGCATGACCGAAGGTGTGGTCTATGCCGAGGATGCCGATACCGGCGCGCAGACCGTGTTTTCCTCCAAATTCGCCTGTCCGGTCAGCGGTTTTTCCATCGAGGAAATAGAGCCGCGGCTGTTCAGCTTCAATTCGCCGCATGGCGCCTGCCCGGCCTGCGACGGGCTCGGCGTGGAAAGTTTCTTCGACCCGCATCTGGTCATTCCCAACGAGCAATTCAGCCTCGCCGAGGGCGCCATCGCGCCCTGGACCGGGGCGCACTCGCCCTGGTACGACCAGACCATCCAGGCGCTCGCCCGCCACTACAAGATCACCACCCGCACACCCTGGGAGGGCCTGCCGGAGAACGTGCGCCACGCCTTCCTGCATGGCAGCGGCGAGGACGAGATCGCGTTTTCCTACAAGGACGGGGTGCGCGCCTATTCGGTCACCAAGTCCTTCGAAGGCATCCTGAACAATCTCAAGCGCCGCTGGAAGGAAACCGACAGCGCCTGGGTGCGTGAGGAACTCTCCCGCTATCAGGCCGAGAAGCCCTGCGCGACCTGTGCCGGCGCCCGTCTCAAGCCGGAAGCACTCGCCGTGCGCGTGGCCGATCTGAATATCGCCCAGGCGTCGGAATTGCCGATCCGCCGGGCACTCGCCTGGTTCCAGCAGGCCGGCCAGCACCTCACTCCGCAGCGGCAGGACATCGCGCGGCGAATCCTGCGTGAAATCGTCGAACGGTTGCAGTTTCTCGTTGATGTGGGGCTGGATTATCTCAGCCTGTCCCGCTCCTCGGCGACACTTTCCGGCGGCGAGAGCCAGCGTATCCGGCTCGCCAGCCAGATCGGCTCGGGCCTCACCGGCGTGCTCTATGTGCTCGACGAGCCCTCGATTGGCCTGCATCAGCGCGACAATGAGCGGCTGCTCGGCACGCTGCGGCGGCTGAAGGCGCTCGGCAATACGGTGCTGGTGGTCGAGCATGACGAGGATGCGATCCTGGCCGCCGATCATCTGATCGATATGGGCCCGGCCGCCGGTGTGCATGGCGGCAACGTCGTGGCCCAGGGCACGCCGGCCGAGGTCGCCGCCAATCCGGCGTCGCTCACGGGTGATTATCTCTCACGGCGCAAGCGCATTCCGGTGCCGGCGCTGCGCCGGCCGATCGACCGCAATCGCATCCTCAAAGTCATTGGCGCCACCGGCAATAATCTGAAGAGCGTTGATGCCTCCTTCCCGCTCGGCACGTTTACCTGCGTCAGCGGCGTCTCCGGCGGCGGCAAATCGACGCTGGTGATCGACACGCTCTACAAGGCCGCCTCACGCCGGCTGATGAGCTCGGGCGAAGTGCCGGCGGCGCATGAGCGCATCGACGGGCTCGATCTGCTCGACAAAATCATCGATATTGACCAGTCACCGATCGGCCGCACGCCGCGCTCCAACCCCGCCACCTATACCGATCTGTTCGCGCCGATCCGCGACTGGTTCGCCGAACTGCCGGAGAGCCGCGCGCGCGGCTACAAGCCCGGCCGGTTCAGCTTCAACGTCAAAGGCGGCCGCTGCGAGGCCTGCCAGGGCGATGGGCTGATCAAGATCGAGATGCACTTCCTGCCGGACGTGTTCGTGACCTGCGATGTCTGCAAGGGGCAGCGCTATAATCGCGAAACGCTGGAAGTGAAATTCCGCGGCAAGTCGATTGCCGAGGTGCTGGCGATGACGGTGGATGAGGCCATTCCCTTCTTCGGCGCCGTGCCGCGCATCCAGGACCGGCTCTCCATCCTCAAGCGCGTCGGCCTCGGCTATATCACGCTCGGCCAGCAGGCGACGACGCTATCGGGCGGCGAGGCGCAACGCATCAAGCTGGCCAAGGAACTCGCCCGCCGCGCCACCGGCCGCACGCTCTATATTCTCGACGAGCCAACCACCGGCCTGCATTTCGAGGATGTGCGCAAGCTGCTGGAAGTGCTGCATGCACTGGTGGACCAGGGCAATACCGTCGTGGTGATCGAGCATAATCTGGAAGTCATCAAGACGGCGGACTGGATTCTCGATCTCGGCCCTGAGGGCGGCGAAGGCGGCGGGCGGATCGTGGCGCAAGGCCGTCCGGAGGAAGTCGCCGCCAATCCGGCGAGCCATACCGGGCATTTTCTGGCGCCACTCCTGGCGGAGACCGCTCCGGCCCTCAAGCCGACAACCACGAAAACAACTTCTGCCAAGGCGAGTGGCATAAAGCCGGGCCGCAAACGGGCCTGATCAGGCTCACTCCACGAAATGCCCGGTATGCATTCCAGGCTCGGTGGCGCTAAGCGAGGCGGCTGCGAGGAGCAGCATCACGGCGGCCAATGTTTCGACTGAAATACCCCAGAGCAGCCAGCGCCGCCCCGCCTCCGCGTTTGCCTCCCCCAGGGCGCGCCGCGCGGCCAGCCGGTTGGCCAGCGCGCACAACAGCAGAACGGCGAAACATGCGGCCTTGGTGAGAACCACCCAGCCGTACAGCGTCGCCAGCAGCCCATCGATACCGCCAATCAGATCCGCCTGATTGGCCAGGATCGTGACCAGCAGGACCAGCACGCAGCCGCCTCCAAGCGGGGCGAAACTCCGGCACAGTGCCGCACCGGGCCGCGCCGGCAGACGCCAGACCAGCAGCGCCAGGCCCGGCAGGCTCCCCAGCCAGATCGCGGCCGCCAGCAAATGCGCCATGGCGAGCAGCACCGTGAGATCGATCGTCTCCGCCATCGCCCAGAAATGTCCGTGCAACCCATGCAGCAGCACGGCGGTCATCGCCGCGCCGATTGCCGCGATTCGGCCAGCCAGCCCCCACCAGGACAACAGCGTCGCCGCGAGGATGGCCAGAAACTGCCAGAGCCAGACCTCGCCGAAGCTGCTCTGCCACAGCACAAACCAGGCATCGCCGAGCACTGCGCCGGCCGACCAAGCCTCACTGGCGCCGCCCGTCATCTCGCCCGCCTGCACCACCAGCCAGGGCGGCATCGCCAGGACTCCAAGGGCCAGGGAGAAACCGGCCAGGCGCCGTGCCGGGGCGAGACCAGCGAGGCCAAAGACGCCCTGCAGCGCCCGCCCGGCCAGAAGCTGGACCAGCAGCGCCCCCAGCCCGGTGAACAGCAGAGCCAGAAAGGCAGCGCGCAGGAGCGGCAGCGTCACGCGACCACCGTGAAGCCGTAGCTTCCCTGGCTGCGGTGGGTATCGACCGAGACCACCACCCAGTCGACGCGATAGTCACCCGGCGGCAGGGGCTTGAGGGAGACGCGGAGCGTATGGGTGTCGCCGCCAATCTGCGCCGGCCCCGCCTCCCACCGTGTCCCCGCGCCATTCACCACCACGATGGAGCTGAAACGCGGCTCCACCGCCTCGGTGAAGCGCAGCACCACCTCGATGGGCGCGGCCCCACGTGTCCCCGCTCCTGGCTCGGCGCGGTCCAGCCGCGCATGCGCCAGGGCCTGGCGCGGCGGCATGAGGGCGGCGCCGAGCGCCGTCCCCAATCCCGCCAGGATGGCCCGACGCCCCCTCATCGGATCAGCGGCCGGCCAAGGCTGGCCGGCAGGATGTCGTCGAGGAACATGTGGAATTGCGCGATCACGCCGACATGATGGCCGGAATCGCGCGTCATCGGAATGAGGGCGGCGATTCCGAGCTGATAGGAATGGCCGGAATAGATCACCCCGGGCGCCAGCACCGCCTGCGTCCCGGTCGCGTAGGGGCGCGAAGCCGGAGCCGACCAGGTGAGTTCGACGACCGGTGTCAGGCGCTGGACAAAGTCCGGCAGGTCGTAGCGGCGCACCTGCGTTTGCAGATACTCCATGCTGTAGTGCAGGGCGATGCCGCCGACCCAGCGCCGTTCGGCCCCATCGTTGAAATCGGTGCCATCGAAGGTCAGGTGCTTGTCGGGAATGGCGTAGCCCAGCATGCCCGTCACCGCGAGCGGGCGCAGCAGGCCGATCGGCAGGTCGCCGAAGCCCTTGCCGGCATAGAGGGTCGGCGTTGTGCTGCCATGCCGCTCGGCATCGACCTGGGTGGAGCCGGTGGCGCCGAATTCGCGCGATAGCCCGACCGAGAGCATGAATTCATGCTCCGGGCTTATGACGGCCGCGTATTTCGCCGAGGCCTCGATATTCTGCCAGCCGGTGCGCTTACGTGTGCCGCGGGCGGCAAGTGCGGAGAAGCCGGCGCCGATGCCGACGCCGAAGCGTTCGGTGACGGTTTTCTGGAAGTCCAGATTCACG
>CANJOG010000210.1 GCA_947475475.1 Acetobacteraceae bacterium | reverse complement strand
GTCCTTCGGCCTGATGCTGCTCGGCAAGGCCGACGCACTGCTGGCCGAACGGGCCCGCATGGCCGTGGCCGATGCCCTGTCACCGCTGTATGCCGCCCTGGCCGAGCCGCTTTCCGTGGTGCATCGCGGCATCGAGGGGGCGCGCCACCTCGCCACCCTGCACGAAGAGAATGCCCGCCTGCGCGAGGAGAATGAGCGGCTGCAGAAATGGCAGGCCGTTGCCCGTGCGCTGGAGGCGGAAAACGCCACGCTGCGCAGTAATCTCCGCTGGCTGCCCGAACCCACCCCCAGTTTTGTCACCGCCCGCGTGGTGGCCGATGCCGGCGGCGTCTATGCCCGTGCCGCGCTGCTCTCCACCGGCCCCAATCACGGCATCACGCGTGGCCAGATCGCCATTGACGAGGGCGGGCTGGTCGGCCGCGTGACCGAGGTTGGTGCCCGCAGCGCACGGGTGCTGTTGCTCACCGATATGAACAGCCGCGTGCCGGTGACGCTGGAGACCAGCAGGGGGCGGGCCATGCTGGTGGGCACCAATACCGCCCGGCCGCGCCTGATGTACGTGCCCGAGGGCAGCGTGCCGTCCGAGGGCGAGCGGGTGGTCACCAGCGGCGAGGCCAATGTCTTCCCAGCCGGATTGCCGGTCGGCGTTATCCGCCACAATGGCGGCAATGTGCCTGAGGTGGAGCTGTTCGCCCATCTGGACCGGCTGGAAATCGTCCGCGTGCTGAATTACGGCGCCAAGGGCCTGGCCGGGCCGGACCAGTTGGCTCGTGGTGCTGATCTGAAGCCGGCGGAGACCAAGCCGCCGGAACCCAAGCGCGACCCGCGCGCCTATGATGGCGGTCGCCCGACGCCCGGCCGGAACTGAGCGCCCGGCGCATGGCAATTGACAGCCGCCCTGGCATCCGCCCGCGCCCGACCTTGTGGCGCCGGCTCGATGCCGCCGCGCGGGCGGGATTTCCGGCGAGCACCACGGCGCTGCTGCTGCTGATCCTGGCAGCGCCGCTCGGCCTGCCGGCGCAGGCGCAGTTGCAGGGCGCGCTGGCTCTGGCGGCGGTGTTCTTCTGGTCGCTCTACCGGCCCGGCTCGATGCCGCCGCAGGTGGTGTTTGTGCTGGGCGTGCTGCTGGACCTGCTGGGAATCTCGCCGCTCGGCACGTCGGTGATCACCCTGCTGATCGCCCATGGCGTGGCGCTCGCCTCGCGCAGGGTGTTGCTGAGGCACGGCTTTCTGGTGATCTGGCTGGGCTTCATGCTGGTCGCCGTGCTGACCTCGGTGCTGGGCTGGGCGCTGACGGCCCTGCTGAGCTTCCGCCTGCTCAGCCCGGTGCCGATGCTGTTCCAATGTCTGCTGGCCGTGGCGATCTACCCGCTGGTGGCGGTCGTGTTCATCCGCGCCCATCGCGGCGCCGCCGCGCCGGAACAGGCGTGACATGAAGCGCGAAATCCGCCGCACCGGTATCTATACGCGCCGCGCCTTGCTGGTTGGCGCGGTGCAGGTCGGCGCCTTCGGCGTCCTGGCGGCCAAGCTCTATCAGATGCAGATCATGCAGGGCGAACGCTATGCCACAATGGCCGAGGCCAACCGCATCAGCGCCCGCATGCTGGCGCCCGCGCGTGGGCGGGTGCTGGACCGCTACGGCACCACGCTGGCTGGCAACAAGCTGAACTGGCGTGCCGTGCTGGTTGCCGAGCAGGCCGAGAATGTCGGCGCCAGTCTCGATGCCTTCGCCCGCATTATCCCGCTGGCTGAGCATGAGCGCGTGCGCGTCGAACGCGATCTGCGCCGCCGCCGCCGGTTCATTCCTGTCACCTTGCGCGAATTCCTCTCCTGGGAGGAGATGGCGGCGATCGAGGTGAATGCGCCCGATCTGCCCGGCGTGATGGTCGATGTCGGCACCACGCGGGAATATCCGTTTGGCCCAGCGCTGGCCCATGTGGTCGGCTATGTCGCCCCGGCCAGCGAGCAGGATACCGCCGAGGACCCGATGCTGGCACTGCCGGGCATTCGTGTCGGCCGGTCGGGGATGGAGAAGTTCGCCGATACAGTGCTGCGCGGCTCGGCGGGCTCGGTGCAGCTCGAGGTCAACGCGGTGGGCCGCGTCATTCGCGAACTGGACCGCCATGAAGGGACGCCGGGGGCGGATCTGACACTCAGCATCGATGCCGGCCTGCAACAGGATGTGCTGGCACGGCTGGGCGATGAGAGCGCCTCGGCGGTGGTGATGGATGCGCGCAATGGCGAGGTGCTGGCCATGGCGACCACGCCCTCCTTCGATCCGTCGCTCTTCGATTCTGGCGTGTCGACCGCGCAATGGCTGGCCTGGACGTCGAACCGCCGCGCGCCGCTGATCAACAAGACCACGGCGGGCGTCTATCCGCCGGGCTCGACCTTCAAGATGGCGGTGGCGCTGGCGGCGCTGGAATCGAAGGTGATCACACCGAATGACCGGGTGAATTGCCCTGGCTATTACGATCTCGGCGATACGCGCTTCCATTGCTGGAGCAAATATGGCCATGGCAACCAGGATCTGCGTGGCGGGCTGAAGAATTCCTGCGATGTGTTCTTTTACGAAGTCGCCAAGCGGGTCGGCATCGACCGCATTGCCGCGACCTCGCGCCGGCTGGGCCTGGGCGCCGATCTCGATATCGAACTGCCCGGCGTGCGCAAGGGCATGGTCCCTACGCGCGATTGGCGCATCTCGCAGGGCAAGGCCTGGAATCAGGGCGATACGGTCGTCTCGGGCATCGGCCAGGGCTATATCCAGGTGACGCCGTTGCAACTCGCCACCTATACGTCGCGCCTGGCGACCGGGCGGATCGTGCAGCCGCATCTGACGCGCAGTGTGCGCGGCGTGCTGCAACCGGGCAGCCAACCGTCCGACTGGCCGACGCTGGGCATGCCCGAGCGGATGCTGGCCGCGGTGCGCGAGGGCATGTGGGCGGTGGTCAATGAGCAGGGCGGCACCGCGACGATCGCCAAGCTACCGATGCAGGGCGTGAGTTTCGCCGGCAAAACCGGCTCCTCGCAGGTCCGCCGCGTCACGCGCGAGCAGCGCGAGCACGGATTCAATTCGGAAAACCTGCCCTGGGAATACCGTCCGCACGCGCTGTTTGTCGGCTATGCGCCCTATGAAGCGCCGCGCTACGCGGTGGCGGTGGTGGTCGAACACGGCAATGCCGGATCGGCGGCCGCCGCCCCGCTGGCGCGCGACATCATGGTCGATACGCTCACCCGCGACCCGTCCGAACGGCGCGAGACGCCGCAGCGCCTGGCGGGCGGCGGCGATGGTTCGGGGGGAGTGCGATGATTCTCGAACGCCGGTTGATCCGCGAACCTTCCTTTGGGCTGGCCACCAAGCTGTGGAACATTTCCTGGTTCTATGTGCTGCTGCTCTGCGCTTTGGCAGGCGTTGGCTATGCGGCGCTGTATTCGGCGGCTGGCGGCTCGCCCGATCCCTATGCCTCGCGCCAGGCGCTGCGTTTCGCCTTCGGCCTGGTGATGATGCTGGCGATATCGGTCGTTGATATCCGCTTTATCGCGCGGCTGGCCTGGCCGGTTTATCTGGTCTCGGTGGCGCTGCTCGTGCTGGTGCTGCGCATGGGCCATGTCGGCAAGGGGGCGCAGCGCTGGATCGATCTGGGTGGTTTCCAGATGCAGCCGAGCGAATTGGCCAAGATCGGGCTGATCCTGGTGCTGGCCTCGTGGTTCCATCGCGCCTCGAATGAGCGCGTCGGCAATCCGCTGTTCCTGATCCCGCCGATCATCCTGGTGCTGATTCCGGTGGGGCTGATCCTCAAGGAACCCAATCTCGGCACGGCGGTGATTACCGCGGTGGTGGGCGGGGCGGTTTTTCTTGGCGCTGGCGTGCGCTGGTGGAAATTCGCGCTCGTGGCGGTGCTGGGCGGGCTGGCGGCGCCGATCGCCTATAGTCATCTGCATGACTATCAGCGCCAGCGCATCACCACCTTCCTCAATCCGGAGAGCGATCCGCTCGGTGCCGGCTACAACATCATCCAGAGCAAGATAGCACTCGGCGCCGGTGGCATGTGGGGCAAGGGATTCCTGCAAGGCACGCAGGGGCATCTGAACTTCCTGCCGGAGAAGCAGACCGATTTCATCTTCACCATGCTGGCCGAGGAATTCGGTCTGGTCGGCAGCCTGAGCGTGCTCGGCCTGTTGCTGCTGATCGTAATGGGGGCGCTGCTGATCGGCCTGCGCTGCCGGCATCAGTTTGGCCGGTTGGTGGCTATCGGCATTGCGGTGAATTTCTTCATGTACGTCTTCGTCAATGTCGCCATGGTGATGGGCGCCATTCCGGTGGGTGGCGTGCCGCTGCCGCTGGTGAGCTATGGCGGATCAGCCCTGCTGACGGTTATGTTCGGCATGGGGATATTGATGTCCGTCCATGTCCATCGCGACGTGGAATTCGGCGAAGCCGGGGGAGATTGAGACGCATGGGTCTTCGCAAGATCAGCGACGCCGCTTTGCCGCCCAAACTGCGCGCGGCGTATTTGCGGACGGTCTATCGCGTCGGGCCGACAGAAATCCGCATCGGCAAGCGCGGTTATCGCACCGATAATCTGGTGCACAGCATGGGCGTGCGGTCATGCGTGTTGTTCACGGCCTGGAACCCGATGTCGCGGAAGATGCCGGAAGGGTGGAATCGGCGCATGCAGCGGCAACTCGGCCAGCTGACGCGGCATTGGCATACCGCGGTGGGGCTGGGTGGTGATGCGCGCTGGGCGGAGGAGCATGTGCTGGTGGCCGCCGATCCGCGGCTCTGTCTGAAGCTGGCGCGGCGCTTTCGTCAGCGTGCGGTTG
Source organism: Acetobacteraceae bacterium (assembly GCA_947475475.1). Classification (GTDB taxonomy): domain Bacteria; phylum Pseudomonadota; class Alphaproteobacteria; order Acetobacterales; family Acetobacteraceae; genus CANJOG01. The sequence goes on along the minus strand of CANJOG010000210.1, from coordinate 1 downwards.
T
>CANJOG010000209.1 GCA_947475475.1 Acetobacteraceae bacterium | reverse complement strand
GATGGGGAGCAGCTCGTAATTATTGACCGACGACAAAGGCGCGGTGGAGAGAATGCCACGCACCATTTCCCAGCCGCCGAATTGCCAAAGCCCCCATGTGCCGGCCAGCCCCATGGCGAAGGCGACAGGCGTGCCAATGGCCAGGAGGAGGAAAAGCGCTGTCAGTCCTGCAACCGGGCTCATTCGACAAAACCTTCTTCATGCGCGCGGACCGGCAGGACGCCGTCGCGCGCGAGGCCAACCACATCTTCAGCAAGGGCCTGGGCAATCCGCAACAGGATCAGCCCACACCCGATCGGCACCAGCAAGGTGGAAGGCCATATTGGCCATTGGATCCAGGCTGGCAGCGTCTCACCCTTCGTGTAGCTCTCAATGAGATGCTCGACGCCGTAACCGAAAATCAGTCCGAACAGGACCAGCCCGCCAACCCGGCCCGTCAGGACGCAGACAGCCTTGAGCACCAAGGGAAGCCGGTTCAGCAACACATCCACGGCGATATGCGCGCCGCGCGTATAGGCACCGGACAGACCGAAGAAAAAGAAGGCGGGAATGAAATAGAGCGTCAGCGAGTCGGTGGACCACTGCAACGGTGCACGAAAAAAGTAACGCATCACCACGTCCAGAGTCACGATGAGCACGGTCACCAGCATGGCGATCGCGCCCAGGAATTCGAAGACGGCCTCAAGACTCCTGATCGCCCGGTCAATTGGTTTCATGTCGTTCCCCCGGGCACTTTCTCATGTCAAAAATCTCTTTCCAGATTCGCCGCATCATGCGCTGCCGTGCTGGCGAAGAAAAGAGAGCACGCGGGCCAAGACGATCGGCGGCTTCGATCCCGCGCGGCTTATCGTTACTCAATCGGTTTATCCACCAGTTTCGGCAAGCCAGCCGCTCTAACCAGCCGGGGCCATCGCCACGACTCGGCACGTGTATCGCATGATTGACCGTTTTCGGCGGACGGGAACCGCTCTATAGCGAACCGAGACACGCTCTGTTCCACGCTGCGGGCATATCCCGTGGAGGAAGCAGGAGGTGGACCGGCAAACAAGCGGGAGGATTACGTCGCATGAAGCTGATCTGGGCGATTATCAAACCCTTCAAGCTCGACGAAGTGCGTGAAGCGCTGACGCGGCTCGGCGTGCAGGGCCTGACCGCGACCGAGGTGAAGGGCTTCGGACGGCAAAAGGGCCAGACCGAGATCTATCGCGGCGCCGAATATCAGGTGAACTTCCTGCCGAAGGTAAAGGTGGAAGTGGTGGTCGAAGACGATCTCGTCGATCAGGTGGTGGAAACGATTGTTACCACCGCCCGCACCGGCAAGATCGGTGATGGCAAGGTCTTTGTGTTTGACGCGGAACGCGCGGTGCGCATCCGCACGGGGGAAGAGGGCAACGAGGCTTTATGAACAGAAACATCGCCGGCCAATGGTGGCCGGCAACGTTGGCGCTGCCTCTCGCGGTGGCCGGACTTTCGACCATGCCAATGGCGGCATGGGCTCAAGGCACAGTGGCCACCGGCGCCCGGATCGACACCGGGGACACCACCTGGATGCTGCTCAGCACCATCCTCGTGCTGATGATGACCATTCCGGGCCTGGCGCTGTTCTATTGCGGCATGGTGCGGAAGAAGAATGTGCTTGCCACGATGATGCAGTCCTTCGCGCTCTGCTGCGTCATCACCATGGTCTGGTTCGTCGCCGGCTATTCGCTGGCCTTCACCAACGGCAATGCCTTCATCGGCGATCTTTCCCGCGCCTTCCTCTCCGGCATGGGCGAGACCTGGGACAAGCCCTTCATCCTTGGCGCCGGCAGCGGCAATGAGGTGGCGAGCACCATCCCCGAAGCCGCCTTCATCATGTTCCAGATGAGCTTCGCCATCATCACCCCGGCGGTGATCACCGGCGCCTTTGCCGACCGGATGAAATTCTCCGCCCTGCTGGTGCTGATGGTGCTCTGGTCGCTGCTGATCTACGCCCCGCTGACCCATTGGGTCTGGGCGCCGACCGGTTGGCTCAACCAGATGGGCCTGGCCGATTTCGCCGGTGGCACGGTGGTGGAAATCAATTCTGGCATTTCTGGCCTGGTGATCGCTGTCATGATCGGGCGCCGCCTCGGCTACGGCCAGGAGAACATGGCGCCGTTCAACCTCGCCTATGCGGTGATCGGTGCCGCCCTGCTCTGGGTCGGCTGGATGGGCTTTAACGCGGGCTCCGCCGGTGCTGCCGGGGGGCGCGCGGCCATGGCCATGCTGGCAACCCAGATGGCGGCAGCGGGTGCCGCGGCAAGCTGGATCCTCGCGGAATGGCTCGAACGCGGCAAACCGACCGTGCTCGGCGCGATCTCCGGCGCCGTTGCCGGGCTGGTCGGCATCACCCCGGCCTGCGGCTATGTGATGCCCGGCCCGGCCTTGCTGATCGGCCTGGTCGCCGGCCTGGTCTGCTTCTGGGCAGTCACCCATCTGAAGACCAAGCTTGGCTATGACGACACGCTGGACGTCTTCGGCGTACACGGCGTCGGCGGCATGATCGGCATGCTGGCCACCGGCGTGCTCGCCTATGGGCCACTGTCGGGCACGACTGAGCATCCGGAAGGCACGGTCTTCGCCGGCCTGCCGCAACTTGGTACCCAGGCGATTGGGGTGCTCACGACCATCGTTTTCGCCGGTGTCGGCACCTTCATCCTGGTGAAGATCACCGACGCTCTGGTGGGCCTGCGCGTCACCAGCGAGGAGGAACGCGAGGGTCTCGACGAAGTGTTGCACGGCGAACGGATCGTATAGAACGCTCCAACCGCCCATCACGAAAAAGGCCAGGGAATTGCCCTGGCCTTTTTTCATTCCCAAAGCCCACTTTGTCAGGCGACGATCATCTTGATTCGTTTGCCATCGACACCCAATGCGATCCGCCCGGCCTTCAGCGCCAGCGCATCCTGGCCGAACACCTCGCGCCGCCAGCCGTGCAGCGCAGGGATATCCGGCGCATCCTCAGTGGCCAGACGGTCGATATCATCCGACGACGCGACCAGCTTCGGCGCGACGTTATGTTCCTCGCATTTCGCCGCCATCAGCACCTTGAGCAGGGCGATCAGCGCCGGTGACGGCTTGGCCCCTTCGCGGCCGCGCTGCGCCTCGGGCAGATCGGCTTCCGGCAGTTCCTTGGCCTCGGCAATGGCGGCCAGCAGGCCAAGGCCGCTCTTGCCCTCCGCAAAACCGCGCGACACGCCGCGGGCGCGCGACAGCGCCTCAGGCGAATCCGGCGCGGTGGCGGCGATTTCCAGCAGGCTTTCATCGCGCAGCAGGCGTTGGCGGGGAATATTCACCCGCTGCGCCTCGCGCTCCCGCCAGGAGGCAATGGCGCGCAGAATGCCGAGCATGCGGCGATTATTGGTGCGCGGACGCATCCGCTCCCACACCGTCTCGGGATCGACGCGATAGGTCGCCGGATCGGCCAGCACGGCCTGTTCCTCCGCCACCCATTCCATCCGCGCCTCGCGCTCCAGCCTGGTGCGCAATTTCTCATAGACGCCGCGCAGATGCGTCACATCGGCTGCGGCATAGGTGATCTGGGCCGGGGAAAGCGGGCGGGCCTGCCAGTCGGAGAACCGGTGCGCCTTGTCGATATGCCCGCCGGTCAGCGCGCTGACGAGGCTGTCATAGCCCACCTGATCGCCAAACCCGGCCACCATGGCAGCCACCTGGGTATCGAACAAAGGTGTCGGAACAACACCGAACATCTTGAGGAAGATTTCGCCATCCTGCCGGGCCGCGTGAAACACCTTGACCACGCTCTCATCGGCCAGCAACTCGCCGAGCGGGGCAAGATCGATCCCCGCTGCCTCGGCATCGACGATGGCGACTTCCTTCTTACCGGCTAGCTGTACGATGCACAGCTCCGGCCAATAGGTGCGCTCGCGCATGAACTCGGTATCGACAGTGACGAAACTCTCGGTGCGCAGCCGCGCGCAGAGCGCGGCGAGGGCCTCCGTCGTGGTGATCAGGTCAGGCGGCGGGAAATCGGGATGGGCGGCGCGTGGCATAGGCCGAGCCTCTAGCACGCGGCATCCGCGCCGCACAGTGCCGGGTGGAGGTGGAGGCGCCTGGTTCCGACACACGCTCTCCTGTGATAGATCGCGGGCATGACACACCGACGGACCGACAGGGCCGCAGAGGGACTAGCTGGGACTTCACCCTCCACCGGTCGCCCCGGATTGGTCGCTCGGTTCGAACTCCATATGCAGTTCTGGCTCTTTGCCCTGCTGCCGACGTTCGGACTGGTGGCGGGGCAGTCTTTGTTCTGGCTGTTCTTTATTCCGGCCGGCATCCAGGGCCTGACGTACTGGTATCGCCTGGGCCGGGTACCGAAGCACGATCCGATCCTGCTTCCGCTAGCCCTGATCTTTCTCGCCCTGGCCTGGGCAAGCATCAGCTGGTCACCGGCGCCGGCGCAGAGCGCCAGATATGCGCTGCTCATCTCGCTTTCGCTGCTTGGATCGCTGCTCTTCCTCGGCACTTTCCGCCCGATCCGTGCCGGCAAGGTGCTGGACATCACGTCGATGGCGCTCGTCCTGGGGTCCGTGATTGCACTGGTGGACACTGCGACCGGGTGGGAATTCCAGGCCCTGATCCTGCAGCGGCCGGGAGAGTCCGCAGTGGTCAAATACCACCGTGGCGTGAGCCAATCCCTTTTATTGGCCTGGCCGCTCCTCGCCTGGCTCGGTCTATCTGGCAAAAGGCTGTTGCGAGGAGTCCTCGCCGCACTGTTTGGCCTGACCCTCATCGCGGTGGGCGGCGATACCGGCCGACTGGCAGCGCTGCTCGGTCTTGTTACGTTCGCCTTGGCCAATGTCTGGCCATTTGCGCT
>CANJOG010000208.1 GCA_947475475.1 Acetobacteraceae bacterium | reverse complement strand
GGTCCGCCGACCCATCGCGCGGGAGGGGCCGATCGCAGGTCTCCGGCACGTAACGCTCGCAACGCGGGCTGTAGCGGCAGGGCGGCAGGTCCGGGCGGCGCAGGTCGGGCAGCCCGCCGGGGATCGCCGCCAGCGACGACAGGTCGATGCCCGGCTGCGGCGTGGCGGCGATCAGCTTGGCCGTGTAGGGGTGCCGGGGTGCCGCGAACAGCGTCGCGGTGTTTGCGTCCTCGACGACGTGGCCGGCATGCATGACCACGATCCGGTCGCAATACTCCGTCGCGAGGCCGAGGTCGTGGGTGATCAGCAGGGTCGCCATGCGGCGGCGCTTCGCCAAGTCGACGATCAGGTCCATGATCACCGCCTGGGTCGTGACGTCCAGGCCGGTCGTCGGCTCGTCGGCGATCAGCAGCGCCGGCTCGCAGGCGAGCGCCAGGGCGATCATCACGCGCTGGCACATGCCGCCGGACATTTCGAACGGATAGGCGTGGTAGCGTTCCTCCGGCCGGACGATCTGCATCTGGGCGAGCAGGGCGATCGCTTTTTCCTTCACGGTCGCCCGCGTGGCCTGGCCGTGGCGGAGCAGAACATCCTCGATCTGGCGGCCAACCTTGCGGATCGGATTGAGCGCGCCGCGCGGATTCTGGAAGATCATCGACATTTCGCGGCCGCGCAGATCCTGCATCTCGCCTTCATCGGCGGCGCGCAGGTCGATGCCGGAGAAGGTGGCGGTGCCGCTCGCGATGCGGCCGGCACGATCGAGGATGCGCATGACGGCAAAGGAGGTGACGGATTTTCCGGAGCCGGATTCGCCGACAATGCCGAGTGTCTGGCCGCGCGCGACCTCGATATCGACATGGCGGACCGCCTGGACGATGCCGCGCCGCGTGGCGAATTCGTCGGTGAGGCCCTTGATGTCGAGCAGTGCGGTCATGTGCGCAACCGTGGATCGACGATGTCGCGCAAACCGTCGCCCAGAAGATTGAAGCAGAACACGGCGAGCATCAGGGACAGTCCGGGGAAAAGGGCGATCCACCATTCGCCGGAAACGATAAAACTCGCGCCTTCGGCCACCATGATGCCCCATTCCGGCGTCGGCGGGCGCACGCCGAGGCCGATGAAGGAGAGGCCGGCGGCGTTAAGAATGGCGTAGCCCATGGTCAGCGACATCTGCACCACCATGATTGGCATGAGATTGGGCACGATCTGGGTGAGCAGGATTCGCCAGGAGGAATTGCCGGTGAGTCGCGCTGCCTGTACGAAGCCGGTTTTGCCGAGCACGTTCGCCTCGGTGCGGGCGACGCGGGCATAGAGTGGGAAATTCACGATCATTGTCGCCAGAACGATATTCGTCACCGTGTTGCCAAGGGCGGCGACGATACCCATGGCGAGGACGAAGAGTGGAAATGCCATGATCGTATCGGCGATGCGGCTGATGATGCGGTCGGTCCAGCCGCCGAAGAATCCGGCGGCGGTGCCGGCGAGGCCGCCGATGACGAAGACGCCGGCGACCGAGGTGACGGCGATGATGAGGTCGAGCCGTGTTGCCACCACCACGCGCGAGAAGATGTCGCGGCCGAGCTGGTCGGTGCCGAACCAGTGTGCGGCGGAAGGTGGCTTAAGTGCCGCGGCTGTGTCGCTGGCGAGTGGGCTGTAGGGGACGAGGAAGGGGCCAATCAGTGCGCAGAGCACGATGAGGACGAACAGGGCAAAGGCGCCGGCAGTAACCCAGTTTTCGCCGAGCACGTGGCGGATGTGTTGCAGCGTTGCGGCCAGGCCGCGCAATTCGGTGGGAGAGTGTGTGGAGGCGATTGCCTGGTTTGTCATCCGTCCACCCGCACGCGTGGATCGATCACGCCGTAGAGCAGATCGATTACCAGGTTGAGGCTGATGTAGAGCACCGCCATGGTCAGGACGAAGCCTTGCACGGGCGCGTAGTCGGACGCGATCAGGGCTTCGACGGCGAAGGAGCCGATGCCAGGCCAGGCGAAGACTTTCTCGACAAGGACATTGGCGCCGAGCAGGAAGGAGAAGACCATGCCGAGTGTCGTGATGACCGGCACAAGGGCGTTGCGTAGGCCGTAAGTGACCAGAACCGTGTGGCCGCGCAATCCGCTGGCGCGCGCGGTGCGGATGAAATCCGAGGACAGCACGGCGAGCATGGAGGCGCGGGTCATGCGGGCGATCGGGGCGAGCGAGAACAGCGCGAGCGTCGCTGCCGGGAGCAGCAACTGGCTAAGTGTCGCGCGGAAGGTTTCCCAGTCGCCGTCGATGAGTGAGTCGATCAGATAAAAGCCGGTGATGGTTGGTGGAGCTGAGAAAAACACGTCGAGCCGGCCGAGCGGGGCGGGTGACCAGCCGAGGCGGAAATAAAATACGTAAACAAGCACGAGACCGGTGAAGAAGACCGGCAGCGAGACGCCGGCGGTGGTGAGCACGCGGCAGGCATGATCGATCAGCGATCCCTGGCGCACTGCCGCGGCGACGCCAAGCGGGATGGCGATGAGCATGGCGACGATGAGCCCGGAGAGAGTGAGTTCGGCGGATGCGGGCAGGCGGGCGATGATCTCCTTGGAGACTTTCTGACCTGTCGTGAGTGAATTTCCGAGATCGCCCTGGGAGAGGGAAGTGACGTAATCGACGAATTGCACGGGCAATGAACGATCGAGGCCGAGCTGTTTGCGCACCTGCTCGATTGCTTGTGGTGTAGCGGCAGGGCCGGCGAAATAGGCGGCGGTGTCTCCAGGCAGAACACGTGTGAGCACGAAGCTCACCACCACCACCCCGATCAGGCTTGGGATGATGGTGACGAGGCGTCGGATAAGACCGCGGAACATCGCCCGCTCCCTCTCAGCCCTTTACGAGGGCGCGATAGTCCAGGCGGCGATGGAACCAGTATTGATAGCCGCTGACATTCTTCTGCATCGCGACGTTCACATAGGGCTGGTAGAGCGGCACGCGCGGCACGTCGCGATAGGCGAGATCGACGAAGCCGCGCACATCGGCGTCGTATTTTCCCATGTCTCCGCCAGCGGCAGCGACGCGGGCGCCGTCGATCAGTGCATCCATGTCTGGCGACTTATAGCCCATCGTGTTGAACACGGAATTCTGGCCGTGATAGCACCAGTAGAAGAAATATTCCGGGTAATCGAGCCAGCCGGAGAACACATTGACGTAGAGCGGCATGACCTTCTTGTTCAGCTCGGTCCGCCAGTTGGCGCCGGGGATCTTGTTGATCGTGGTGGTGATGCCGATCTTGGCGAGATTCTCCTGTAGAAGAATACAGATCGGTTCGTTGACATCTGCGAAGCCGATATCGAAGGAGATGGTGGTCTCGAAGCCGTTCGGGAGGCCAGCCTCGACGAGAAGTTTCTTGGCGGCGTCGAGATCGGTGGTGTAGCCATGCGGTTGCGGCCAGGCGACGTCGGTCTGCTTGCTGGCGGGGGCGCCGAAGAGCGGGCGGGCCAGCCCAAACATCACGGCGTCCATGATCTTCTGATAAGGGATCGCCATGGCGATGGCCTGGCGCACTTTGGGATTATCGAAGGGCGGCTTGGTGACATTCATGCCGACATACTGGATGCCGTTGCTATAGGGCGTGGAGACGATGGAAAGTTTGCCGCTTGATTTAACCTCGTTAAAATCGCGGTTTGGCAGATCGTAGGAAATATCAGCATCGCCACGTTACAGGAGGGCGCGGCGATTGCCGGCCGAGGGAACCATGCGCCAGATGATGCGGCGGACGGCCGGGAGTTTGCCGCCCTTCCAGTTCTCATTACGCTCCAGGACGACTTCGGTGCCGGGCGTCCAGCGCGTGACCTTGTAGGCGCCGGAACCCGCGGTGTTTTGCTTAGTGTATTCCAGACCCCAGGGATCGGTCGCGGTGGCGTTCTTCTTTACCAACTCCGAATTGATGACGCAGGGCACGACCACGGCGAGGTCGGGGATGGTCAGGCGGTCTTTGCGCAGGAAGTCGATGCGGACGGTATTGTCATCGACGACGACGAATTGCTCGGTCTTGAGCAGGCTCCCTGCCGACATCTGGAAGGTCGGGAAGCCGCCGACGGAGACCGCGCGGTCCAGCGACCATTTCACATCTTTCGCGGTGATGGGCGTACCGTCCTGGAAGGTCACACCCTTCTTCAGTTTGAAGGTGACGGACATATCCCCGATATTCATGTCCTCGGCGAGTTCGGGGACGAATTTGTCGCGGTCGTAATAGGGTGTGCCTTCGGCATTGGTTTTCATGCCGTGGCTTATCAAACGGTCGTAGCAATTCCAGGAGACTTCGTAGCCAGGCACATTCGTGCCGACGCCGTGAATATCAAGGTTGTTCGGACCGCTCTCCGAGACGATCAGCAAGGTTTCTTGCCGCGCCTGTGCCTTTGCGGGCGAGAAGATTGCTGGCGCGGCGAGTCCGCCGGCCGCGAGCCCAATGCCCGAGGTCAAGAAATCCCTGCGTCGCATCATCTGGCCCCTGCTTTTGTGTCTTTTTCGCTGAGCAGGGGATAGCAAAGGGTGTGCCGCATATTTGCGACAAGTTCGGCCAGAACGTGATTAATAAACAGACAGTGTCATCTGGATTCGAGCGTTGTGGACAAACATTGTGCAAATCGATGCATGCGCGCCGTGTTTCAGCCCGCGGCACTCATCGACGAGCGGAAAGCCCAGCCAGTGAAGCGGCGCTCAATCACAGCGAAGAGTGAGTACATCAGGATGCCCTCGATCGCGAGTGCCAGCAGGCCGGCGAAAACCAGCGGCATCTGGAAGTTCGATCCTGCCTGGGTGATCAGAAAGCCGAGGCCAGCATTGGAGGCGATGGTTTCCGATACGACTGAGCCGACGAAGGCCAGGGTGATAGCCACT
>CANJOG010000207.1 GCA_947475475.1 Acetobacteraceae bacterium | reverse complement strand
GGTGCAGTCGATGTGGCAGGACCTGTTGCTCGCCGTGAACCGGACCGGAGGCTAAGCGATGAGCGGCAGTATTTCAGGCACCTGGTATGGCGCCTCGCCGCCGCTCTCCGCCGGAAGGTTGATCGGTGATAATGCCCGCCTGCGCGCGGCAACCGATGTGCTGACCGCGCAGGCGTCCAGCGGCAAGATCGCGAAGACATTTGGCGGCCTTGCCGGTGGCGCGCGCGTGGCGGTCAATCTCGCACCGGTGCTGGCGCGCCAGGATGTGTTCGCCGCCAATATTGCCGAGGCCGGCACACGTCTGGAAGCGAGCCAAGCCGCCTTCGATCAGCTCGGCGCCATCGCCTCGAAATTCGCCGCCGGCCTGACCGGCGTGAATGAAGGCACTGCCGGCGCACTCAACGGCCTGGCGACCGAGGCACGTGCGGCGCTCGGACAGGTTGCCGATATTCTCAACACGCAGGTGAATGGGGCCTATCTGTTTGGCGGCGCCGATCCGGCAACACCGCCGGTGCAGAGCGGCGCGACAATCGCTGGCAGCGCCTTCGCCACCCAGATCGGCACCGCCTTAGCTTCCCTTGGCGCGGCGGGCGGGCCGGCGACAATTGCTGCATCGCTGGCAGCTGCACTTGCCAATGGCCCAGCGCTGTTCTCCGCCGCGATCGGCACCCAGCCACCGGAAGTCGAGATTGGGGAGGGCCAGTTTGTCGGCCAGGGCGTGCTGGCCGGCGTCAATCTCGCCGGACCTTCAACCGGCGCGACGAGCACCGGCGCCTATGCAACGGACCTGATGCGCGCTTTGGCAAGTATTGCCGGCATGAGCAGCGGCCAGGCGACCCTGGCGGGCTTTGGCGCGGTGCGGCAGGACATCATTGCCGGGCTGCGTGGCGCGGGGGCCGCGATCACCGCGGACCAGGCAATGCTCGGCGCCAGCCAGGCCGCGCTGACCGGCGCATCATCGCGGCTCGATGCCACGAAGGCCCTGTTGCAGAAGCGGCTCTCGGCGGCGACCGATGTCGATATGGCAGAGACAGCAGCGCGCCTGGCCAGCACGCAGACGCAGTTGCAGGCTTCCTACAAGCTGATCGCGGGCATGCGCGATCTCTCGCTGGTGAATTTTCTCTAAGTGCTCAGTGCCCGCCCCGGTTTCACGGCTCGTTAAGCGATTCGGGATAAAGTTTTCCCCGATGGCCACTCGCCGCCAGAAGGCGGCAGGCCTGCCGCGTCGACCCAGATATTGGAAAATCCAGATGTCGAATCTCGTGCTTGAACTGCGCCAGGGCGAAGTCATGATCGTCAATGGCGCGCCAATACGCTTTCGGACCAAGACACGAATTGAACTCACCGCGCGGGCGCGCTTTCTGTTCGGCAAGCAGATCATGGCGCCGGACGAGGCCGACAGCCCGGCCCGGCGCATCTATTATGCCTTGCAGCAGGCCTATATCGGCAATGAGGAAGAACGCCCGGCCGGGATGGAGCGCGCGAAGCTGTTGATCACCGCGTTCAAGGATGCCACGACCTCGGCACTTGCCGCCGATATTCTGGACAAGGCGCTCGACGCCGCTCTGGCCGATGATTGCTATCTCGCATTGAAACTTGCGCGGCGTATTATCCGCCATGAAGACGCCATTCTCGGGCGCGTCGCTTCCGCGCACTAGCGCGGTGGCCACGCTCCCTTTGGAGCGCTACGTTCCGCCTCACCTCTGGTTCAACAGGTTTCAGGCGAACAGGGATAGCGTGAAGCCGGTGCCACTGGTGATGCCGTTCTTCTGATTGAGCGTGTTCAGCATGTCATTCGGGGTTGCCGCGATGGCTGCGGTGGCGCCGGAAATCAGCCCGACCATCGGATCGGCCGTCATGTTCGCCGCGGCCTTGGCGGCCAGATAACGCTGCGCGAATTTGTCGACGAAGGCCGGATCTTTGAACTTGTCGAATTTGAGCTTCTTGGTCAGTTCAACCACTTGGCGTTCGTAATCGAGTATGCCGAATTGAACCGGCAGATCGAGCGCGCCAGAGACCACTTCCATCAGCTTCGAATCGGAAATCACCATCGGAACCGTTGTCGCACTGGCAATGGTGCGGCGGAAATAGAGCGCCTGTTGCATGCCAGGTATCTGTTTACCCTGATTCGCCTCAAAGCTGTTTTGAGCGTAGGAGTTGGCGATCTGGCTGAGCGTGTTGGTGTTCGAGAACGGAGAACTTCCGCTACTCTTCCAATTGCCAAGCGCGGTCGCAAAGCGAAAAGCCGCCTGATTGGCCAGCCCGCGCGCAAGCGAGCCCTTTGCCTGTGGATCCTGCGTCAGAAGCTTTTTCAAAAGCGCGGTCTGAGGCATGCGGTCCGACATCCCATAGGCGCCAAGAACGACCTTCAGCGCGCGAAAATCCTTGAGCAACGCATCTGGAGAATTCAATTTTGGCGCTATTTTTTGCAGATAGGCGATATCCGCTTTCGTTACCGGATCGGACTTGGCGAATTTTCCCACCCGCGCGGTTTCGTCCCATATGGTCGCAAGATACATCGGGATGGATGACAATCCACTCATTGCCTGGACCTCGCACCACGTATGCCGGTGAGTTGGAGAACTTCGCCCTGCGTGACGATCTTTTTCGAATATGCCTTGGGCGTCTAAACACGGGGTTAATCATTTTCGCGGAATCTGCGTGGGCAACCGCCGCAAAAGCGGCAGTGCAATGGCCCTAAAAGGAGTTAGCCAATCATGTTCTCGATCAATACCAACACCTCCGCCATGGCTGCGCTGCAGACGCTGAATGCTACGGCAGCTCAGCTCTCGCAGACCCAAAGCGCGATCTCGACCGGTAAGAAGATTTCGTCGGCCGCCGACAACCCCGCTGTCTTTGCCATCTCCAATCAGATGAACGCCGATCTGGCTGGCCTGACCGCTGTCTCGGACAATCTGTCCTTTGGCCAGTCCACCGTCGGCGTTGCCAGCCAGGCGGCATCGCAGATCTCCAGCCAGCTCGCCACACTGAAGCAGACCGTGACTCAGGCGCAGCAGAACGGCATCAACCCGACCACGATGCAGGCTCAGATCGATGCGATTCTGACCAATATCGATCAGTTTGCCTCAAGCGCCAGTTTCAATGGCGTCAATCTTCTCGACGGCGCCTCTGGCAACCTGAATGTGGTGCAGGATGTCTCGGGCAACACGATCGGCGTGACCAACCAGAATGCGACTACCACTGGCCTCGGCCTGGCCAACCTGGCGGTCAATGCGGCCGCTGTGCGCCTGACCTTCGACAATACCTTCGCGGTCGCCAACGCTGATACGGTGGCGCTGTCGGATGGCACCGATACCTGGACGTTCGAGTTCTCGGACGGTACAGCGGCGCTTGCCACCACGCCGACCACGACCAACAAGGTCTTCGCGGTGATGGTCGATCCCACCACGCAGTCCAACATGCAGATGGTTGGCGCGCTGATCGATGAGTTGCACAAGCAGGGCTTTGGCGCCACGCTGAACAGCAACGGCACGCTCGATGTCGCCGGCAATTCAATCACAAACGCTGCCACGACAACGACCTTCGCCAGCGGCGGTGCGACCCAGGCTGCTGTAACTGGCACCCAGGCCGCCATTACCGTTGTTGATGCGGCCGTCACCGCGATGAACAACAAAGTGGCGGCGCTTGGTCAGGCCAGTCAGCAGATCACCGGTATGCAGAACTTCAATTCTGCCCTGAAGGACTCGCTGACCAGCGGTCTTGGTGCGCTGACCGATGCCGACATGGCGGCTGAGAGCGCCAAGCTGCAGTCCTTGCAGACCAAGCAGCAGCTCGCCATCCAGTCGCTGTCGATCGCGAACCAGCAGCCGCAGTCGTTGCTGTCGCTGTTCCGCTAATCGGATGGATGGCCACGTCGGAGACGGCGTGGCCATCGCCTTTGCGGTCTGCTTCGCTATTCCGTCAGTTCCGAACATGCCTGACGAAATGACGAATGCCGGCACTTGAACGATCGCATTCAATGCGGCTGACAGGACAAACCAGAATGGCACAACACAACGGATTTCGCCGCTACGCCGCGCAGGCTGCGTCCGCCACCCTGCCTCAGGAAGCCGAAATCGTTGCATTTACCCGTGTGAATGCTGAATTGTCCGGGGCCAAGGACCGCATCGCGGAACTGAAGGCTCTGCATCGTAATCACCAGCTCTGGTCGCTGATCGTGCGCGACGTTGCCATGGAAGGCAATCGCCTCCCGCCGGCATTGAAGGATCAGCTTGCCACACTCGGCTTGTGGTCCATGCAGTACAGCTTGGCCGCGATGTCGCGGGAACTGCCAGTCTCTGCGCTGACCGCAGTCAATACCAACATGATTGAGGCGCTGCGCGCTCAGCTTGACGCCGCGCGTGGCCCCGCCGCGACATCATCGACAGCGTCCAACGGACCGGCCATCACCGGCGGTGCGGATGGCGGCTCGGGCTTGGCAGCGCGGGCCTGAGAGGGGCGGGCCGAGAGCCCAAAGGGACTTTGAAAATCAGGCAAGATGGGGAATGTCGGAATTCGGCCGCGTGGTAGCCGGCTCGGGCTTACCGCGCCGATTGTCATGTCAGTGGGCATATCAGCACCAGTTGAAGCCGGGTGGGAGGGCCTCGCACGATTGCAGGCGCTCCAATCCGTCTCAGAATATGCGCACAACAGTTAAAATCTCCTGAACAGCCAAGGGTCTTGAATTCGTACATTCCCGGTCGGGATTGGAATTGTTTCTGAAACTGCGAGGCCGCGGCCTCCATCCCGGCCGAGAATCAGCCGAGCCTCGTTTGCCTGCCCGCTTCTTCTGAAATGCCGCAAGAGGTCGCACTCATGTTCGTACGCCCCCATATCGTTCTCGCTACGCCTTGTTTTGGCGGCATGGTCACG
>CANJOG010000206.1 GCA_947475475.1 Acetobacteraceae bacterium | reverse complement strand
TCTGGCCACACCGCAATGACGAACACCGGCCTGCCGAAGGTCAAATACCGCAGAGTTTGGACGTACCGTCACCGCGAACCACACAAATGGTCAGCCAGATACAGAAGCTATCCGACCACAAGTGATGAATTTCCGCAGCCTGCTAGGCCGGTTGCACCGGCGCCTTGCGCGGCAACTGGTTCTTCAGGCTGAAGGAGACGCCGCCATCGACCAGCAGATTGGCGCCGGTGATATAGGCCGCCCGGTCGGAGGCCAGGTAGAACACGGCGTCAGCCACATCCTGGGCCTCGCCCAGCCGGCCCAGCGGCACCGCGCCGCCACGCACGCGGGCAGCCTCGGCGTCGGCATAGATGGGCGCTGACATCCCCGCATTGATGAAGCCGGGCGAGACCGCATTCACCCGCACGCCGTCCTTGCCAAGCACCAAGGCGAATTGCTCGGTGAGCTTGGCAACCCCGGCTTTCGACGCAGGATATGAGCCGGTATCCGGGCTCGCCATCACGCCATTCAGCGAGGCGATATTGACGATGGACCCAGCGCCGCGCGCGGCCATGCGGCGGCCAACAAGTTTGCACATGACGAAGGTGCCGGTGAGGTTGACATCCAGCACGCGGCGGAAATCTTCCACGCTATGCTCAAGGATATTGGAAAACCGCACGATGCCGGCATTGTTCACCAGCACATCCGGCACCTCGCCCAGCGCATCGAGCAGCGCCTCGCAGGCGGCTTCGTCGGTGACATCGAGGCGATACGCGGATGCTCCCGGCAGCGACCGCGCCGTCGCCTCGGCGGTGGCCAGATCGCGGTCCGCGGCGATGACGGCGTAGCCTTCCTCGGCGAAACGCCGGGCAATGGCCGCACCCAGCCCGCCTCCGGCACCGGTGATCAGAACGCGCTTCATGGACCCCTGCCCTCCAATGTTGCTTCCGGCTTTACAGCCTGGCGCGGCATCCATAAAGCTCACGGTAAAGCAGCCGGCCAGATGGCCAGTGAATCAACGGAGGAAACATCATGCAACTCGCCCTGCCGCCGGGCCTGAAACTGCCGCACGAGGATCTCGGCCGCGCCATGCAATGGGGCCATGTGGTACGCGATATCGAGACCACTGCGCGGCATTACTCCGAACTCTTCGGCATTGGCCCGTGGATTGTGGTCACGGATTACAGCGCCTACCGCTACAAGTTTCGCGGCCAGACGGTACAGCCGGATACCTGGATCGCGTTTTCCTATCTCGGCGACCTGCAGATTGAGCTGATCCAGCAGCGCAATGACGCGCCCACACCCTATACCGAATTCCTCGCATCCGGCCGCGAGGGTTTGCAGCATATCGGCATCTTCCCCGAGGACTACAACGCCGCCCGCAAGCGGCTGGAGGGGGCGGGGATGCACTCGATCTACGATATCTGGCCGCCCGGCTCGGATAACCCGACGCAATATTACGAGGCGCCCGCCTCGCTCGGATTGATGATCGAGCTGATCGAAATGATTCCGCTGCGGCGCAAGGCTTTTAACGCCATCCGCCAGACGGTGGAGACATGGGACGGCACCAATCCGATCCGCGTCTATGGCAGCATGGCGCAGTTCCTCGCCGATGAGGGCATTGCGCTTTAGCCGTACCGTTACCTGACGGTTTGCAAGCTAGGCCAGCAATGTTACCGTGTTTGCCTACATGGCGCCGCGACAACGCTGCGCCGCACAAAAAGGGAGGCTAAATCATGTCCTTGCGTCCATTCCTGCCGCTTATCGCCGCCGCCGCACTCGGCGCTGGCGCCGTGTCCGGCTCCGCCAATGCCGCCGATCTCGTCATCGGCGTGCCGATCGCCCAGGCCGGCGTCTATGCCTTCGTCGGCGTCCCCGGCATGAAGGGGATGAAGCAGGCCGCCGAAGAGGCCAATGACTCCGGCGAACTCGGCGCCAACAAGATCAAGCTGATCGTCGAGGACGACAATTCCGATCGCGGCCAGTCGATCACGCTCGCCAACCGCATGATCCGCGGTGACAAGGTGCTCGCCATCGTGGGCGCGGCCGGCACCACCCCGGCGCTGGCGCTTGCCGGCGTCGCCAATGACCAGAAAGTGCCGATGATCTCCATGGCGACCTCGCCGGCGATTACCCAGGCGGGCAAGTATTCCTACCACGTGATGGCCGGCCCGACGCTGCAGATCGACCGGATCGTCAGCTTCGCCTTCGACAAGTACAAGCCGAAGACCTTCGCCAGTGTCAATGCGCGCGACAATGAAGGTGCGACCGTGCAGGTCAAGCGCGCCCGCGAATGGCTCCAGGGCAAGGTCACGCTGCTACCCGAGGAATCGGTGCTCGGGTCGGATACGGATTTCACGCCCGTCGTCACCAAGCTCGCGGCCTCGCAGCCGGACATGTTCTTCATCGGCCTGTTTGAGGCAAGTTCTGCCAGCATGGCCGTGCAGGCCCGCCAGATGGGGGTGAAGTCGCTCATTGTCGGCAGCACCAGCCTGGTCGGCCCCGGCTTCCTGCGCATCGGCGGCCCGGCCGTCGAAGGCGTGATTGCGCCGACTGACTATGTGCTCGAACGCGCCGACAAGCTGAACCAGGATTTCGTCGCCGGCTACAAGAAGCGCTACGGCGAAAACCCGGATAACTGGGCGGCGCTGGGCTATACCTCGATGCGCGTGGTGATCAACGCCATCAAGGCCTCGGGCGCCGAGCCGACCCGCGAGAGCGTGACGGAACATATGGCAAAGACCAAGGACATGCCGTCGGTTCTCGGCACCGGCAAGTACGGCTTCGATGCCAGCCGCGAGCCGGTCTATGACATGGCCATCCTGACGGTGAAGGGCGGCAAATACGTCCCCGCCGAGTAAGCGAGGACGAGACAGGCGGGCCGGAGCAATCCGGCCCGTTTTGCTTTTGGGGCGCGTCGGTGTGTGCGCCGGTACATGTGAACCAGGCCCGATTGAAAATCCCGGCCATTCATCAGGAGGACATCATGAACCAGATCCGCTCCCTGACATCGCGCAATATCCGCGCCCAGGTCTCCGACGCCGAATGGGAAGCCCGCGTCAATCTCGCCGCCTTCTACCGGCTGCTGGCGCGCTACGGCATGACCGATCTCGCCGGCACCCATATCAGCGCGCGCGTGCCGGGCACCGAGGATCAGTTTCTGATCAACGGCTATGGCGTCTATTTCGACGAAATGACCGCCTCCTCGCTCTATACGGTCGATGTGGCGGGCAAGGTTCTGGTGCAGCCCGATCTGCATTACCTCGTCAACGAGGCCGGCTTCACCATCCATAGCGCCATCCATATGGCCCGGCATGACATCGATTGCGTCGTGCATACCCATACCCGCGCGGGCATGGCCGTCTCCTGCATGAAGGAGGGGCTGATGATGCTCAACCAGACCGCGCTGCGTTTCGATGGCGAGGTCGCCTATCACGATTTCGAAGGCCCGGCCGTGGATCACGATGAACGTGGCCGGCTGGTGGAATCGCTCGGCACCAAGACGGCGCTGATACTGCGCAATCACGGCCTGCTCTGCGTCGGGCGCAATATTCCCGAAGCCTTCATGAATATCTATGCGCTGGAGCAGTCCTGCAAGGTGCAGGTCGATATCATGAATTGCCGCACCGAATTGCATTGGCCGAGCGAGGCATCCCGTGTGCGCTCACGCCAGGTCTACAAAGGCTTCTTCAACGGCAAGCCCGTTGGCGAGACGGAGTGGGAAGGCCAGTTGCGTTGGCTTGACCGCACCGATCCGTCCTATCGCGACTGAGGATTTCCAGACTTCCGCGGATTGAAAAGCACAAAATGCCGCGCCCTCAACGAAGGGCGCGGCATCGGGGGAAAGATCAATGAAACGACGCCTGCTCACCGCCGCCCTGCTGGGCGCCAGCCTGCTCGCTGGACATGCCGGTTCAAATTCAGCCTCTGCACAACAAGAACCGATCAAGATTGGCGGCATTTTTCCGATGACCGGGCTTGCCGCGGCGGCCGGACTGTCGATGGATATCGGCGCGCGGCTGGCGGTGCGTGACATCAATGCGGCGGGTGGCATTCTGGGCCGCAAGGTGGAATTGGTGGTGGCCGATGATCAGTTCGACACCACGCAATCCGTCTCCATGGCCAAGAAACTTGCTTATTCCGACAAGGTGCATGCCATTCTCGGCCCGGCCGCCAGCCAGCAGGCGCTGGCCATCGAGCCGATCATGCGCGAGGCGAGCCTCGCTTTTTTCACGACCGGCAGCCCGCCGAAATTCGACCGCGAGAATGCGCTGACCGGATTTTCCATGCAATTGCCGCCCGAGGAACAGGCCGTCGCGGTGATCAACTGGGCCATCGATGTGCGCAAGGCTAAGCGTATCGCTTTCATTCACGATAATGGCCCGAACTCTGCCGCCGCGCGCGACAGGTTCCGCTCCTACACCGCCCAGCGTGGCGCGGTCCCCACCGGGACCGAGCAATTCGAGCAGGGTGCGACGGACATGACGCCGCAATTGCTGGCGCTGCGCCGGGGCAGTCCAGACGTGGTGCTGGTCACCGGCGCCACCGCGCCGGATATGGCGAATGTGCTCAAGAGCCTGGATGATCTGGGCTGGGAAATCCCGCTGGGTGGCACCAATGCAATCGGCTTCCTCTACGCGCCGATCGCGCGGCTGGCCGGCCCCGCCATCCGGCATGTCAGCGCGGCGCTTGGGGTGAAGGCCTTCACCTATTGCGCCGGTGATGCCGAAGGGACCACGGGCTATGCGAAATACCTCGCGCGGGTGAAGCTGGAAGATCCGAAGAATTTCCCGCAGCTTCCCTATACCAATGGCATCTACATGTATGACGCGGTGATGGCGATCAAGGCGGCAGCGGAGGGCACGGGCGGCACGGATGGGCGCAAAATGGCGGCCTGGCTTGA
>CANJOG010000205.1 GCA_947475475.1 Acetobacteraceae bacterium | reverse complement strand
TGCTGGAATGGTGCGGGGCGGAAGGTTTCGATCTCTGCCTGATTGAGACCATGCCGTTGGGCGAAATCGAGGGCCAGCGCGCCGACCAGTATCTGCCGCTCAGCATGGTGCGCGCCCAGTTGCGCCAGCGCTGGACGCTGGAGGAGACCGACTACCAGACCGGCGGCCCGGCGCGGTACTACACTGTCCGCGAGACCGGCCGGCGAATCGGCTTCATCACGCCGATGACCCATAATTTCTGCGAAAGCTGCAACCGCGTGCGGCTGACCTGCACCGGCACGCTCTATATGTGCCTCGGCCAGGACGATGCCGCCGATCTGCGCCGCCCGCTGCGCGAGGGCGCGGACGGGACGGAGCTGGAAGACGCTATCCGCGCCGCCATTGCCCGCAAGCCGAAGGGGCATGATTTCGTGATCGACCGGCGGACCAATGCGCCGGCGGTCACACGCCATATGAGCGTGACCGGCGGCTGAGCCTCAGCCTAGCGCGTCAGGCCCCAGCACATCGGCGAGGCTGATCGTCCCGGACCCGCGCGCCGCAGGCTTCGGCTGCGACGGGGAGGGCGCCCAACCGGTCAGCATGGCCAGTTTCAGCCGCACATTCATCCGCTCATCCACCTGCTCAAGCCGCGACAGAGCCAGCGGAATCATCGCGCGTGGCGGGATGCGGCGGTCGCGCTCCCACACCGCATTGGTCTCGCCTCCGGCGCGCAGATCCTCGATCAGGGCCAGCGGGTTGGCATAGGCGAGGAACAGTTCGTCCTGGTCCGCCACCGGCAGGGCAAAGCCAGCGCGCTGCAACAGTCCGGCGCAGTCGCGCAGATCGGGGAAGGGCGAAATCCGCGGCGAGGCGCCGCCGCGCAACTCATCCTCGGCGCCGAGCAGGGCAGTGCGGAACTCCGCCAGCGTGCCGAGCGTCGGGATGGCGGCGAGGAACAGCCCGTCCGGCCTTAGCGCCTGGCGGAGCTGGATCAGCGCGCCGGGCAGGTCATTGACCCAATGCAGCGAGAGATTGGCGATGATCAGGTCGAAACTCGCCGGCGCGAAGGGCAGGCATTCCTCATCGGCGCAGACCGCCAGCCCGCCGGCGGCCCCGGCCATGCGGGGGGAGAGATCGCAACTCACCACCTCGATCCCGCGCGCCTGCAGCAGCGGGCCGACGACGCCACGCCCGCCGACATCGAGGGCACGGGCGAAGCGATGGGTGGTGTCGTCCAGCCGGTCGAGCAGGCGTTCGGCCACCTCCTGAAGAATCGGGGCGATACTGCCCACCGTCCCCGCCGCGCGGTCGCGGTGGCGGCGGACGGTCTGCCGGTCGAAGATGCGCATGGGATCGCTGGACATGCGCCGCATGTGCTCCCGGCTGGCTTTTCTGCCAAGGGGGGCTTTGACGTAGCGGCTAAATCCAACCTAGGGTTGCGGTATGGACGGGATATTCCACACCGCGCGCAGTATTGCCGCCAGCACCGGCCGGGCGGCGCTCGACCTGCTGCTGCCGCCTTCCTGCTTGACCTGCGACGCCCCGGTGCGCGCGCCCGGCCAGTTCTGCGCGACCTGTTTCGGCAAGGCGCGCTTCATCACCGAGCCCTTTTGCAATCGCTGTGGTCTGCCCTTCACGCATCAGGGCGCGGCCGGCAGCACGCGGGTCTGCGAGCATTGTCATGTCTCCCCGCCGGAATATGACCGCGCCCGCGCGGCGCTGCTGTATGGCGACCATGCCAAGCGCCTGATCCTGCCGCTCAAGCATGGCGATCGGGTGGAACTGGCCCGCCAACTGGCGCCGATGCTGGCCCGCGCCGGGGCGGGGCTGCTGCGCGAGGCCGATCTGCTGGTCCCGGTGCCGCTGCATCGCGGGCGGCTATTTTCCCGCCGCTACAATCAGGCGGCTCTGCTGGCCCAGGCGTTGGCGCGGCGGGCGGGCGTCGCCTGTCTGGTGGACGGGCTGGAACGGCATCGCGCCACCAAGGCGCTGGGCGAACTCGGGGCGCGGGCACGCGCCGCACAGCTGGAGGGGGCCATCGCCGTGCCGCCGTCGCGCGCCGAGGCCATCGCCGGCAAGCGGGTGGTGCTGATCGACGATGTGCTCACCACCGGCGCCACGGCCGGGCAATGCACGCGGGCCCTGCGCTACGCCGGGGCGGCGGCGGTGGACGTGCTGGTGATCGCAAGGGTGGCCGATCCGCGCGACGAGGATTGAGCACCGCACAAGTGCATTACTGCCTCGCGCCATGCCACGCTTGCCGATCGGGGGCGGACGCCTTTTCTGTGCTGACGACACGCGGAGAATCCCCCAATGCCGAGCATTGAAATCTATACCCAGCCCTGGTGCCCCTACTGCGCGCGGGCGGTCAATCTGCTGACCAAGAAGGGCGTCGCCTTCCGCGAGATCGAGGCACCGCACGGCACCGCTGAACGCGAGGACGCCGTCAAGCGCTCCGGCGGACGCAGCACCGTGCCGCAGATCTTCGTCGATGGCAGCCATATCGGCGATTCCGACCGGCTGATGGAACTGGAACGCAGCGGTAAGCTCGATGCCATCCTCGCCGGCGGGGCCGCCGCATCGTCTTGATCTGGCGCGCTTTGATCTGGCACTCGGCCAGTCCGGATGCCATATGACACATTGAGGTCGGCCGTCGGTGGGTCCGGCCGGCAATTGGTGACGGGATGATCCATTACGCTCTTCGCTGCGTGCAGGACCACGCGTTCGACGGCTGGTTCAACAGCAGCGAGTCCTTCGACAAACAGGCAAAGCTCGGCCTGCTGGAATGTCCCGAATGCGGCAGCACCAAGGTGTCGCGCGGGCTGATGGCGCCGGCTGTGCCAAAGAAAGGCCGCGCCCGCCTGCCGGAGCCGGTGGAGCCGCCATCGCCGCCGGCGCCCGCCGCATCCGCGCCAGAAGCCGCCCCGGCAGCACCACCCGCCCAGGCCATCGCAGCGCCCGATGCGGCTGGCAATCCGCTGGCTGGCGGGCATGTTCCGGACCAGGTCCGCGCCATGCTCCAGCGCCTGCGCTCCGAGGTGGAGAAGAATTGCGACTATGTCGGGCCGGAATTCGCCGAGGAGGCCCGCAAGATCCATCGCGGCGAGTCCGACAAGCGCGGCATCTACGGCGAGACCACGCCGGAGCAGGCCGAATCGCTGGCCGAGGAAGGCATCGAGGTCGCCCGTATTCCCTGGGTGCCGCGCGCCGACGGCTAGCGCATGATGACCGAAGGTGGAATCACCGGAGGTCTGAATCATCCGCTCAAACAACAGAGCTAGAGCCTGATGAGTTTAAACTTAAACTCATCAGGCTCTGAGCGGCCCCGCCACTCTTCCGCATGAGCATTGCGCGCCGGCCGATTGCCCTGGGGCGTTCATCGGCGGATGCTGAGCCTATGCCCGCGTGATGTGGTCGGGCGGGGGAAACACGCTTCGTGAACGAGGCCGATACACGTCTGGGGCGGGACCGGCTGACGATCCTCGGCATCGCGGCGGTTGCCTTCTTCATGGAGCAGCTTGACGCGACGGCGCTGAACACCGCCATTCCGACCATTGCCGAGACCTTCGGCGTCGCCCCGATCCGGCTGAACATTGCCGTCACCAGCTACATTCTTGCTTTGGCGGCGGGCATTCCGGTTAGTGGCTGGATGGCGGACCGCTTTGGCGCACGGCGGGTTTTCGCCTGCGCCATTGCCTGCTTCGCCCTGGCCTCGCTTGCCTGCGGATTGTCGGAGTCATTGCCGATGCTGGTCGTGGCACGCTGCGCGCAGGGCCTGGCCGGGTCAATGATGAGCCCGATCGGGCGGCTGCTCGTCCTGCGCATCCTGCCCAAGCGCATGTTGGCAACCGGCTTTGCCTATCTGGCGATTCCCGCGCTGATCGGCCCGGCGCTGGGTCCGGTGCTGGGCGGGTTGCTCAGTGAATATATCAGCTGGCGCTGGATTTTTTACATCAACCTGCCGATTGCGCTGGCTGGCATCGTTGCTCTGTTCCGCTTCGTGCCCGATATGCCGGCGGTCCGGCCTGGCAAATTCGACGTCACCGGCTTCGCATTTTGCGGTGCCGGTTTCGTGGCCGCGCAATTCACCTTCGAGAATATCGGACGCGGCGATTTTCCGGCCTGGAGCCTGGTGCTGTCGGCCGCCGTCACACTGGCCGCATTCATCCTCTATCGTCGCCATGCGCGCCGGCACGACGCGCCGCTACTCGACCCCTCGATTTTCCGGCGCCGCAGCTTCCGTGTGTCGCAAACCGCCGGTGCCCTGGCGCGCGGCGGCATGCAGGCCATGCCCTTTTTGCTGCCGCTCTTTTTCCAGATCGGGCTTGGCATGTCGCCGTTGCGGGCGGGCATCTACACCGCCGTGACCGCGCTGGGCGCCATGGGCATCCGCGCCTTCATGGCGGCGCTGCTGCGCTGGCTCGGGTTTGACCGGTTGATGATCTGGGCGAGCATCTATGCAGCCATTGTGGTGGCGCTGTTTACGCAGGTGGATGCCAGCACCTCCCTATGGTTGCTGATCCCGCTGCTCGCGGCCTTCGGCATCGCGCGCGCTATTCATTTCAGCGCCAATGCAATGCTGGGATATTCGGGCATTCCGCAGCGGCTGATGAGCAATGCCAATACCTTTGTCAGTGTCATCCAGCAGCTGAGCCAGGGCTTCGGTATTTCCTTCGTCGCCACCGTGCTCAGCCTGGCGGCCGGCGCGAATGCCCAGCCGGATCGCGGCGATTTCGCCATCGGCTTTCTCGCCATTGCCTGCTTTCCGCTCATTGCGATCACCGGCTATCGCACACTCTGGCCGCATGATGGGGCCGAGGCGAGCCAGCACCCGCGCGCCCTGGAATACCGCACCCACCCGGAGCGGTGAGGCCGGCAGTCTGGCGTTAGCGCACGATGACCGA
>CANJOG010000204.1 GCA_947475475.1 Acetobacteraceae bacterium | reverse complement strand
AGCCAAGCGTGTCGGCGGCGATCAGCCTGGCCATTTCATCGACCGTATGGTGCGCTGCCAGCAGCTTTTCGCGCTCCGGCGTGTCGATGCCATAGAAGCAGGAATGTGTCGTCGGCGGCGAGGAGATGCGCATATGCACCTCCTTCGCCCCGGCCTGGCGCACCATCTCCACGATCTTGCGGCTGGTGGTGCCGCGCACAATCGAATCATCGACGAGGATGACGCGTTTGCCTTCCAACACCGTGCGGTTGGCGGAGTGTTTCAACTTCACGCCGAGATGGCGGATCGAGTCGGTCGGCTCGATGAAGGTGCGGCCAACATAGTGATTGCGCACGATACCGAGTTCGAAGGGGATACCGCTTTCGGTGGAATAGCCCATGGCCGCCGGCACGCCGGAATCGGGCACCGGCACCACCACATCGGCTTCAGTGGCAAATTCGCGGGCCAGTTCGGCGCCGATCCGCTTGCGCGCATCGTAGACGGCCGTGCCCTCCATGACCGAGTCCGGGCGGGCGAAATAGATATATTCGAAGACGCAGAAGCGCTTGCCTGTCTCCGCTCCGAAAGGCCGGATCGAGCGCACGCCGGAATCGTCGATCACCACGATCTCGCCCGGCTCGACATCGCGCACGAAATCGGCGCCGACGATATCGAGGGCGCAGCTTTCGCTGGCCAGCACGTAGGCGCCAGGTGTGCCGCCCTCCGGGGCTTTCAGCCGGCCCAGGATCAGCGGCCGCACGCCAAGCGGATCGCGCACGCCGATCAGCGCCTGATTATAGAGGGCCACAAGGCTATAGGCACCCTGCACCTGTTTGAGCGCATCGATCAGCCGGTCCACCACGTTGGAATAGAGGCTGATGGCGATGAGATGGACGAACACCTCGCTATCTGTGGTGGACTGGAACAGGCAACCCCGGCGCACCAGGGCGCGGCGCAGCGCCTGGGCATTGGTCAGGTTGCCGTTATGCGAGACTGCAAAGCCGCCGAATTCGAAATCGGCAAAGAGCGGCTGCACGTTGCGCAGCACGGTGTCGCCAGTGGTTGCGTAGCGATTATGGCCGATGGCGATCTGTCCCGGCAACGTCGCCATGATGCGGGCATCGCCGAAATTGTCGCCGACCAGGCCGAGGCCGCGATGAGTATGGAAGCGCCGCCCGTCATAGCTGACGATCCCGGTGGCTTCCTGGCCGCGATGCTGGAGCGCGTGCAGGCCGAGCGCGGTCAGAGCCGCCGCGTCGGTGGCGTTCCACACGCCGAAAACACCGCATTCCTCATGCAGCTTATCATCATCGGGAGGGCCAGAATCGAGGCCTTCGGGATGGGCGCCGTGCCAGGGATGCATGATCGGTGGTCTCCGGCTCAGCTTAGCCCCGTTCAGGTGCGACCTGTCGGAACGGCTCGGCCCGTGGGGTTGGCCTGGAACAAGTCCTCCGGCCGCATCGCGCGCGGCGTGGGCGGCGGAGCGATCGCAGGGCGGTACTCGGATGGCATGTATTCCATGGCCCAGAGCGCGCCGCGATACAGATATGGCAGGGCGCGGGAGGCGGCAATGTCCGGCGGCCATCGGTCGGAAGGAACCAGCATCCCCCCGACCGCATAGGCGGCAAAAAGCAGCACAGCGCCGCGGGCAATGCCAAACAGGAAGCCGAGCGTACGATCCACCCCGCCGAGCACCGAGCCGCGCGCCATCTTGCCGATCAGGCCGGCGATGATGCTGAACACGATCAGTGCCACCACGAAGACAGCGACGAAGGAGGCCGGCTCGGCGAAATCCTGCCCAATGAGCGAGCCGATCGGTGTCGCGAATTCGCGGCGCAGGCGGAATGCGAGATAGGAGGCGGCTACCCAGGCAATCAGGCCCAGCACTTCGCGGACAAAGCCACGGGCAAGGCCGATGAGGCCCGAGATCAGCAGCACGGCCAGCAAGGCCAGATCGACCCAGTTCATTCAGTTCGCCCTTGATCCCCGTCCGGGGTGTGAACGCCCGGATAGCCGGATTTTATGAGTGCAGCACCGGCCTAAGCCGCCTGGCATATACCCTACCCATCCGCGCCGGTGAAATGGTCAACCAGTTCCGAAAGGTGACCAATTTCAGTCAATTTCATCGTTCCGGCCGAGCCATTGAAGCCGCGACCCTCCGGCCGGCGGGGCAGGACCGCGCGGGAGAAACCGAGCTTGGCCGCCTCGGCCAGACGCTTTTCCACCTGCGGCACCTGGCGTATTTCGCCCGAGAGCCCGATTTCGCCGAAATAGACGGCGGAGGGATTGGTCGGCCGGCTGGTTGCCGCCGAGGTCAGTGCGGCGGCGATGGCGAGATCGGCCGCCGGCTCACCCACCCGCATGCCGCCGGCGATGTTAAGATAGACATCCGCCCCGCCGAGTTTCAGCCCGCAGCGGGATTCCAGCACCGCCAGCATCATCGCCAGCCGGCCAGAATCCCAACCCAGGACCGAACGCCGAGGCGATGTGCCGCCGGTGGCCAGCACCAGGGCCTGGACTTCCAGCAACATGGCCCGGCTACCCTCGACACCGGCGAAAACGGCGCTACCGGCTACCTCGCCGCGCCGTTCGGCGATGAACAGGGCCGAGGGCGAGGCCACCTCATGCAGGCCGCTCTCGGTCATTTCGAAGACGCCGATTTCCGCAGTGGCGCCATAGCGGTTCTTGGCGGCGCGCAGGATACGGAACTGGTGGCCGCGATCGCCTTCGAAATAGAGCACAACATCGACCATGTGCTCGAGCACGCGCGGCCCGGCGAGCCCGCCTTCCTTGGTCACATGGCCGACCAGGATGAGGACCAGATTGCGCTCCTTGGCGAGCGAGATCAGCTCGAAGGCGCTGCCACGCACCTGGGAGACCGACCCGGCCGAGCCCTCGATCTCATCGTGGCGCATGGTCTGGATCGAGTCGATCACCAGCAGGCCGATATCCTCCATGCCGCGAATCCCGGCGCAGATTTCGCGGACATCGGTATTGGCCGCCAGGTCGAGCCCGCTTTGCTCGACGCCAAGGCGCTGGCCGCGCAGCTTGACCTGGTGAAGCGATTCTTCGCCCGTCACATAGATCGTCCGCCGCCCGGTCATGGCCATGCGCGCTGCGGCCTGGAGCAGCAGGGTGGATTTGCCAATGCCGGGATCGCCGCCGACCAACACCACCGAGCCCGGCACGAAGCCGCCGCCCAGTACGCGATCCAGCTCGTCCATGCCGACGGGCTGGCGCGCGGGCAGCTCGATCGGGTCGCGCATATTGGTCAGGTGCAGGGGGGCGACATTGGCGGCGGCACCCCGAGTCGCGGGGGCGGAATCGGGCTGCATGGAGTTCCACTCGCCGCAGCTCTCGCAGCGGCCGAGCCATTTAGGGCTGACCGCGCCGCAGGAAGCGCAGACGAACCGCGTGCCGCGCTTCTTGCCAAGCGTGCTCATGATCAGCGGTCCTTTCTGGTGTCCGGCCGGGTGCAAGTGTGGTCCGGTGGGGCGAGTCCGCTCAAGGCCGTGTGCTACTGGACGAACCTAGGGCGGCTTCATGCCGCCGGTAGCGCATGCCGATGGCGATCATCCAGGCCAGGATCGGCAGCAGGGCGATCAGGGCGAGGAAAGGCCTCTGAGCGGGGTCTGCACGGAGCATGAGCAGCCCCGCGAGGCCACCGAGTACCGCGAAGCCCCAATAGACCAGTGTGATGGCCCGCCGGTCCATGCCGCTGCGTTCGGCGAGCTGGTAGAAATGGTCGCGATGCGGCGCTGAAAGCCGCTCTCCGCGCCGCGCCCGTCGCACAAGCGTGACCAGCACGTCCAGCAGGATGGCGGCGATGAGGAGGATCTCGCTGCTCATGGAGGGGACCGGGGCGGCGTATTTGCTGGCCTGGAGCAACAGTGCGGCAAACACGAAACCTATGAACTGGCTGCCGACGTCGCCCATGAAAATCCGGCCGGCCGGGTAGTTGAAGGGTAGAAATCCAAGCAATCCAGCCAATAGCGGCAGGGCGGCGGCGCTCAGGAGGATATCGCCGCCGATCCAGGCGTACGCGATCAGGAAGGCGCTGGCGATGGCGGCGCTGCCGGCGGCTAGGCCGTTCATCCCGTCGATGAAATTCAGCGCGTTGGTGACCAGCAGAATCCAGATGATGGCCAGCACCGTGCCGAACCATCCGAGCGTCGCGACGCCGATACCTGGCAGCACAATTTGTCGCAAATATCCGCCGCCAATGGCGCAAGCGACGGCGCACCCTACTTGGGCGGCCAGCTTCGTCCAGGGGCTGAGGTCGTGCAGATCATCGATGAAGGATATCGCGGCCAGGACCAGTGCCGCGCCGAGGATGATGCCGGCTTGCAGCCACTCGGCACCGTTGGCATCCGACAGGGCCAGCAGCAACGGCATGCCGATCACCACCGCACCGACCACGCCCAGCCCGCCGCCTTTCGGGGTCGGGGCGGCGTGCTGTTTGCGGCCGCCGTCAATATCCGGAACATCGATCGGACCGGCGCGCAACATCCAGCGCACGCTGATCGCCGAGAGGGCAATCAGTGCAGCCAGGACACCAACGGCGAGAGGGAGGGAGACGGACCGCATGGCCTAGTGTCGGACAATCCTAACGAAAAAATAATTTTGACATGCCGTTCGGCCAACCATCCGGCGCGTCAAACCGTTGATGGTCCGTCTGCAGATGTTCTGTCTATGGCACGGGTGTTCCTGATGGCCAAACAATGGGGCCCAAGGGTGATCAATAAGGCCATGAATATGTCGGATTTGGTCGCTAGGCTGTGTGGACGGAATCCCTGAGATGTGATTCTGACGGATTCCCGAATCGGGTTTTGTTCGAATCACTGCGTGACCGGTATCAGGGGGCCGGACATGCTGACGGGAATGAAGGAGCGCGATTGGTCGATCGT
>CANJOG010000203.1 GCA_947475475.1 Acetobacteraceae bacterium | reverse complement strand
CGAGTGCGCTGATCCGCGCGCCGCTGGCGCTCAACCCGCCGGCGAGCATGAGCATGGACGAGGTGTTTGCCGAGGCGCCGGGGCTGATCGAGGTGGGGGCGGATATCATTGTGGCGCATCCGCTGACGGCGTGCAGGACTGCGGCGGATTGGGAGGAGTTTGTGCGGCGGTTGGTGGCGTTGAAGGGGTAACGATCGCACCGCGCCCGGAAGGCGAAAGGCCATGCAGGAAAGGTTGATCGCCGGCGGTCCGACCACGGATGCGCCAGCCGATCCGGCGCACCTGGCTGCTGCGGCTTATCGCGTGCTCGATGCTTTGCGCGATGGTGGCATCGCGATCGTCCCATCCGATCTTGGCTATGGCATTGCCGCCTTTACCCCGGAGGCGATGGCGCGCTGTTTTGCGGCCAAGCAGCGCTCGCTCGACAAGCCCTGCGGCATGTATGGCTCGCCGGCGCTGAGCCGCGACATTCACGATCTTCCTTCGCATGTCGCTGATCTGATCGAGGCGGTGGTTTGCGAGGATGGTATTCCCTTCTCGATCGTGGCGCCGCTGCGGCGTGATGCGGATGGGCGACCGGCCCATGAGATGCTGCGCGCAACTCCTGCGACCACGCTGCCCTATTGCACCAAGGGCGGCACGATGGACATGGTGCTCGCCGGCGGGCCGTTTCATGACGCGCTGGTTGCCGCCTGCGTCGCACGCACGCAGCCGGTTTTTGGGTCTTCGGCGAACCGTTCGCTCGCGGGCACGAAATATGCGCTGGATGATGTCGAAGCCGAGGTGCTGGCCGCGGCAGACGTCCTGGTGGATGCCGGCCGCTGCCGTTATGCGACGCCGCTGGGGCTTTCCAGCACCGTCATCGACATGCGGGATTTTGCCGTGATCCGCAAAGGCCATCGCTACGACGAGATCAAGGCGGCGTTTGCGCGGCGGGCGGGGATCGTATTGCCGTAGGGGGTGATGCGCGGACACGCGGCGGGCTGGCTGCAGGCCACCAAAGGATGTGCATCGCCGCAACCTCATGGGGGCGACCGATACCGGAGCCATGATTTTTGCCAGTGGCTGGAAAATCACTTATCGTGCCGTGCATGGCGCTTTCTCAGCGTCGCCTTTGCCAGTCAAAAAATAGAAAAACTGGAGGAAAATAAATGAATCGTCTTCGGATTGCAGTGATGGCCGCGTGTTGTTTCGTGGCGGTCCCGGCTGTTGCACAGACATTGCCGCCCATCAAATTGGGGGCTCTTGCATCGCTCACCGGCGGTGGTGCGCTGAACGGCGCGGCGATGGTTGTTGCGACGCGGATGGCGATCGCCGATCTCAACGCGGCGGGCGGCATACTGGGGCGCAAAGTCGAACTCGTCATGGCGGATGATCAGTCCGACCCGACGCAGGCCGTCAATGAAGCGAAACGACTGGTCTTCCAGGAAAAGGTCCATCTGATCGTCGGACCGAATGTGAGCCAGGAAACCCTGGCGATCCTGCCGACGCTGACGGAGGGAAAGGTCTTCAATGTCAGCCAGTCCGGCTCGGCGTTGCTGACGCCGCAAGTGGGGCCCTATCATTTCTCGCTGCAGCCCAGCGCTGAGGCGCAGGGTGTCGGCATGGCCAAGCATGCCTTGGACATTGCCCATGCGAAAGCGCCCGCCTTGCTGGTCGATAACGGCGCCAATTCAAAAACATCCGCTGTTGCCATGCGGGCCTATCTCGAATCCCGCGGGGTCAGTGTGGTGGGTCAGCAGGAGTTTCCCTTCAAGGCAAGCGACCTGACGCCGCAATTGCTGTCCTTGAAGCGGGCAAATCCGGACATGGTGCTGTTCGTTGCGACTATCCCGGACGATGTGGTGACGATGCTGCGCGGGCGGCAGGATCTGGGCTGGAATATTCCCGTTGTGGGCACGAATGCGATCACGACCTTTGCCAATGTGGTCCTGAAAATGGCGGGTCGTGAGGCATTCACGAATGTTGCCGGGCAGAGCTTTACCGGATTTACCTATTGTGCATCCGATACTCCCGGGACATCGGATTACGCGAAATTTTTGACCAAGCTCAAAGCATTCGCGCCCGAGGAATCGCAGAAGGTTGCGGTCACGACGGTTGGCTGGGACTATGCCTCCATCATGCTGATGAAGGACGTTGCCGAGGGGGCGGGCAGTCTGGATGCATCCAAAATGGCGGCCTGGCTTGAAGCCAATGCGGACAAGTTGAAAAGCATGGCTGGGCCGCTTTCGGCAAGCAAAGACACGCATTTCCTGCTGGGGCCGAACGCGACCGTCATGGCGGAACATCCGGAAGACATTCGCTCCGATGGGTTGCTCCGCCGGTCCGGTTGCTGAAACTCAGGAATGGAGCTCTTAAGATGACCGATCTAGAGCGGATGCTGATCCAGCATCAATGTGCCGACCTTGTTGTGCGATTCCACGTCTATATTGATGAATTCGAGCACGACAAGATCCTGTCGCTTTTTGCGGCCGACGCGGTCTGGTACCATAAGTTTGCCGGCACTCTGCGCGGGCTGGATCAGATAAAGGGTTATCTGGACAGCAAGAGAACCAACATCACGACTCAGCATGTGACAACCAACGTGGTCATTGACGTGGTCGATGGGACGCGCGCGCGAGGGAGCTGTTACTACACATACTATCATTCGGAGCCTCACACTCCGGTGCCTATTCTTCTGAACGGGCCGACGGCAGTGGGAAGATATCGGGACGAGTTCGTGCTGACCGAACAGGGCTGGCGCTTCTCGATGCGCAATCCGGAAAACCTCTTTGAGGCGACGAACGTGACGGCGCTGTCGATCGCAAAAGCGGGAGCGAAATGGGGCTGACCGCCCCTGCCGCTCCTAGTTCTGCCACTCCCGCATGATCAGCGAATAGCTTCGCTTGCGCGCCTCAGGATCGTGCACCGTGGTCAGGATGGCCAGCTCGTCAACGCCAAGGTCGCTGACCAGGGCGCGGAGCTTGGCCACCACCACATCTGGCGTGCCGTAGATTGCGCGTTGCTTGTAGCGCGCGATGACGGCGTGTTCGTGCTCGCTCAGCGCGCGGGTGGCGGCTTCCTCGGGCGAGGGGAGTGGGGCGAAGATGCCGCGTTCGCGGCCGAGCCACCAGACGGCGCGGGATGAGAAGAGGCGTTCGGCCTCTGCCTCGCTCCCCGCTGCCATGGCCCAGAGCGTGACCGATGAATGGGGCTTGGCGAGCACGCCGGGCTGGAATTCCTGGCGGTAAAGATCGAGTGCCTGCTTGGCCCCTTCGCCCTGGGTGATGAAATGGGCGAAGCAATAGGGCAGGCCGAAATAGGCGGCGAGCTGGGCGCCGTAATCAGAGCTGCCGAGCATCCAGACATCCGGGCAGGTCGGGCCTTGCGG
The DNA here is from genome assembly GCA_947475475.1 of Acetobacteraceae bacterium. GTDB lineage: Bacteria > Pseudomonadota > Alphaproteobacteria > Acetobacterales > Acetobacteraceae > CANJOG01. The sequence goes on along the minus strand of CANJOG010000203.1, from coordinate 1,518 downwards.
CACCGCGACGATGTCGCGGAACGGGTGTTTGTCCACCAGCTTGCGGCCGGCGAGCCAGTCCATCAGGTCGCGCACCTGGGCGGGGAAGTTGTCCGCCGCTTTTCCGGCATTCGGGTTCAGCGCATAGGCGGTGCGGCCATCCGAGCCTGGCGCGCGGCCGAGGCCGAGATCGATGCGGCCAGGTGCTATGGCGTCGAGCACGCGGAATTGTTCGGCCACTTTCAGTGCGGAGTAATGCGGCAACATCACGCCGGCGCTGCCGACGCGGATGCGGCTGGTGGTCGCCGCGATGGCGGCGCCGAGCACTTCGGGGGCGCTGCCCGCGATGCTGTCGGTATTGTGGTGCTCGGCCAGCCAATAGCGGTGATAGCCCTCGGCCTCGCAGTGTTGGGCGAGTGCGATCGATTCACGGATCGAGCAATCCGGTGTGCGGCCGGTGAGCGCGGTGGATTGGTCGAGCACGGAAAGCCGGATCATCGATACAAACCCGCGTGAAATGACATTTCTAGAAACTGACCTTGCCGAAAATCGTGGTCAGGGCCGCCCAGAGCGCACCGCCGGCGAGGAAGCCGACCAGCGTGCCGTTGATGCGGACATATTGCAGGTCCCGCCCAACGCGCAGTTCGAGTTTTTCGGTGATTGTGCGGGTATCCCACGACGCCACCACGCCGGCGATGAAATCGGCAATGCGTTCCTGGGCGTTGGGCATGAGCTGGGCGGTGACGGTGGCGGCTGCGAGATGCACGCGGGCGCGGGCGGCCTCGTCGGTCTCCAGCATGGCGCCGAGATTGGCGAAACTGCCCTGGATCAGCGCCACGGCATGGCCATTCGGCTTGGCGGCATCGGCCTCCAGCGCGTGGCGGGCGCGGGCCCAGACATCCCACATCCAGGCCTGCACCGTGTCATGGGCGACGACCGAGCGGATGGCGCGGCCGATCTCGGCAGCGCGGGCCGGGTCGGACTCCATGCGGTCGATCTCGCGGCGGGCCCATTCGTCGAAGGCGGCGCGCACCTCGGAGCCGTTGGGGCCAACTTTGTCGAGTTCCTTGTTCAGCGCGCCGATCACTTGTTTGGCGACGGTGGCGCCGAGCGCCCAGCCGACCAGGCGGCCACCCTGTTCGCGCACCCGGTCCTCAATGACGCGGCGGAGCACTTCCTCCTTGGCGATCAGCAGATGGCGGAATTCGCCGAGCAGGAAGTCGATGGCCTGATGGTGCTTGCCGCCATCGACGAGGCCACGCAGAGCGCGGGCGACCAGCCGGCCGGAACTGGGGCCGCCGAGCAGGCGGGGGACGATGCGGGCAATGGCGCGGCGGGCGCGGCCATCCTCGACGGGGGCCAGCAGGCGGGGCAGCAGGCCCGCCATGGCTTGGGCGGCAGGTTTCGCCGTCTCCGGATCGGTCAGGAAGCCGCGCAGGATGGTGGGCAGGTCCAGGCGGGCGACGAGCCGGGCGACTTCGTCCTTGGTGAAGACCTGGTTGGCGACGAAACGGCCGAGCGCGCGGCCGAGGCGCTCCT
>CANJOG010000202.1 GCA_947475475.1 Acetobacteraceae bacterium | reverse complement strand
TTGCACGCTTGAGATCATCGCGCGAAATGCCATGCTTGGAGCGATAGGCCGTCGCAAGCTGCGCGAAATTTCCTGGCGCGGTGCCGGAATTCCACATCATGTCGAAAGTGGTGCCGCGCGTACGCACCGGCAAGCCGCCATAGCCGGTATCCTTGAGCTTCTCGACACCCATGGCCAGCGCAATATCGCAAGCGCCGCTCGCCACCGCATAGACGGCGCCGCGAAACGCCTCGGTGCCGGACGCGCAGTAATTCTCAACCTTGGTGACTGGAATGGTGTTCAGCCGCAGCGCAATCGAGAGCGGCAGCGCCGATGGTCCGACATTCACACCATCGAAGGCGACCGACAACCAGGCCGCCTGAATTTCCGCCGCCCCCACGCCGGCATCCGCAATGCATTCCTGAAACGCCTCGACCATGAGGTCCTGCGCCTCGGCATCCCAGCGTTCGCCAAACCGGGCGCAGCCCATGCCGAGGATGGCGACCTTGTCCCTGATCCCGCTTGCCATGTTCGCTTCCCTCTCGCTCAGCCGGCCGCGCCGCGGGTCACCGCGACATCGACGGCAGGTGCCGCTTTCCAGAAATACTTGGTAAATCCCCGACGGTCATCAACCGCCTTGATGCGGAAAACCATGCGCATCTTCACGCCAACTTCCATGCTCGCCTGATCAACATCGGTGAAATCCGCCGTGATCCGCCCGCCCTCATCGAACAGCACCGTGCCGAAATAGACCGGCGGATCGGGCGAATAGGCCAGGCTGTCGGCGGTAAAAGACATCACCCGGCAGGACAGATCAGCCATCGGGTAATCTTCCTGCGTGCCGACCGACCAGTCATTCTGATTGACCGAGACAGGCGTCTTCGGAAACTGGATCGTCCCGGTCTTGGTGCAGCGCCCGCCGACCAGGCCGAGGATGGACTTACGGTTGCGATACAGATTGGTCAGCGCCGTTTGCTGCTCGGCTTCCGAACGGATACCTCGATCGAGGTCGATGAGCTTATTGAACCAGAGGAACTTGGTGTAGTTGCGCTCCTCGGCGCGGCGCTTCAACCAGCCGGAAATGGCCCCACGCGGACCAAGTTTTTCGATTTCTTCTGTCACCTGGAAGAACAGCACATCCACGCCCTGGCCAAAGCCGATCACCGCGATGCGCTCGCCCGGCTTGGCCACTTCCAGCGCCTGCGCCAGCATGACCAGAGGATGCGCCGATCCGGCCTCGCCCATCACCGCACCGAGATTGTCGCGCACCGCGGTCTCGGCAAAGCCGGCGCGCTTGGCAATCTGCGCCGACAGTCCCTTAAAGGGACAGGCCATAATGAAATGCGCCAGATCGGCTGGCTTGAACCCGACCGTCGCGAAGGCCGCCTTGAGCGCCTGCGGTACCAGCTTGCCGTAGCCTTCCTCGCGGATCCAACGGCTTTCCCAGGTATAGTCGAATTCGCGCCCGGCACCGCGATAGTGATCGATGAAATCCACCGCGATTGAATGACTGCCGACCAGCTCGGCGATGATGCCGTCCGTGCCGAGCAGGAATGCTGCCGCGCCATCGCCCTGCTGCAATTCCGCCTCGCTGCCAGGCCGGTTATGCGGATGTTCGCTGGCCACGCAGAGCACCGGACCATTCGCCGCCGCGGCCAGTGCCGCACGCAATGCCGAGGTGCCGGCACGCTGGCTGCCGGTGATATCCATCGTCGCCAGCCCATCATCCAGATTGAGCGCTTCCTTCACAATGACGGCATTCTGCCTGTCCAGAAAAGGGAAAGTCGTGGATGCGAGATACAGGCCGCGCAGGCCGCCGCGATCGATGCCAGTCAGGCAATCGCGTGACGCCTCCACCGCCATGGTGACCGCATCCTCATCCCAATTCGCCATGGCACGCTCGCCGCGTCCATGCGCCTTGACCGCGCTGTTGAACCAGGAGGTTGCCGCCTCCGCAGTCGCGCGCTGCAGGCGCAGGCGCGGCACATAGCCGCCGAATGAAACAATGCCTATTGCCACGTCAGATATCCTCTTTCAGATCGGATCCCAGCAGAACACGTCGCCGGACCGTTCCAGATCGTAAAAATTGCTGCGCAGCGCGGGGATCGCGTGATCGGCGATATCCTGGACGCTCCACCCCGCGGCGCGGTGCACGCTGCGCACCGGGCGGGGCTGGCTGAACAGCACGATTTCGTTCTTGCGCACGCCGAAAATCTGCCCAGTCACGTCTTCGGCCATATCGCTGCACAGATAGACCGTCAGCGGAGCGATCTTGTCCGGCGTCATGGTCTTGAAACGTTCGACGCGCTGCTTTTCTTCCGGCGTGTTGTCCGGCAGGCCGCCGGTCAGCCGGCTCCAGGCGAAGGGGCAGATCGCATTGCTACGCACACCGAAACGCTCCATGTCGAGCGCGATGCATTTCGACATGCCGGCAATGCCGAGCTTGGCCGCGCCGTAATTCGCCTGGCCGAAATTGCCGATCAGGCCGGAGGCCGAGGTGAATTGCACATAGGCGCCGGATCGCTGGTTCTTGAAGATCTCCGCGGCGGCACGCGACATCAGGAAGGCGCCGCGCAGATGCACCGCCACCACCGCATCGAAATCCGATGTCTCCATCTTGTGGAAGATGCGATCGCGCAGGATGCCGGCATTGTTGACCACCGCATCGAGCCGGCCAAAATGCGTCAGGGCGGTCTGCACGATGCGCTGCGCGCCCTCCTCATCGGCAACGCTATCGGTATTGGCAACCGCAACACCACCGGCGGCGCGGATTTCGTCCACCACCTGTTGTGCCGGCCCAGCATCCGCACCGGTGCCATCGGCACTGCCGCCGAGATCGTTCACGACGACCTTGCCACCCTCGGCAGCCGCTAGCAGTGCGATCTCGCGGCCTATGCCACGCCCCGCACCGGTGACGATGATGACCTTGCCCTCGACGCTGTTTCCCATTCCCATCCGCCTGTCCGGCCAGCCCCGCCTGAATGCCCTGCAAGGACCGATCCAGGGGCGAGACCTCCGCGCCATTTTGCATGTTTGCTGCACCGCAGTTTTTCATACGGCATAGTGCGGGTCAATTGCACCCGGCGACGAATGGCTTTACCAAAACCGCACAGTTCGTCCCCCCTGGGAATGACGGCCCAATCGACAATGAGCGGATCAATGACGCAGAGCCTCTACCGCGAAGAACACGAAATCTTCCGCCGCAGCGTGCAGGCCTTTATCGCGCGCGAGATCGCGCCTTTCCACGCTCAATGGGAAAAAGATGGCATTGTCTCGCGTGATTTGTGGCGCAAGGCGGGGGCTGAGGGCATTCTCTGCACAGCGATTCCCGAGGAATATGGCGGCGCCGGCGGTGATATTCTGCACGCCGCCATCGTCTCTCACGAACTCGCCGCAGGAGCCTGGAGTGGCCCGGGATTCCGGGTTCATTCCGATATCACCGCTTTCTATATTCTGAATCACGGCACCGAGGAGCAGAAGCATACCTGGCTGCCGCGCATGGCCAGCGGCGAGACGGTCGGCGCCATCGCCATGACCGAACCCGGTGCCGGCAGCGACCTCCAGGGCATGCGTTGCTCGGCGGTGCGCGACGGGGATCACTACGTCATCAATGGCCAGAAGACCTTCATCACCAATGGCCAGCATTGTGATCTTGTTGTGCTGGCCTGCAAGACTGACCCGAAGGCCGGTGCGAAAGGGATCAGCCTGATCCTGGTCGAGGCTGACCGCCCCGGCTTCAAGCGCGGCCGAAATCTCGAAAAAATGGGCAACAAGGCGCAGGACACGTCCGAGCTGTTCTTCGAGGATGTGCGCGTACCGGTGACCAATATCCTGGGCAAGGAGAATGGCGGCTTCTTCTGCATGATGCAGGAATTGCCACAGGAGCGGCTGATGATCGGAGTCGCCACTCTCGGCCTCGCCGAAGCCTCGCTGGAATGGACGCGGCACTACGTCAAGGAGCGCAAAGCCTTCAAAGGCGCGCTCGGCGACTTGCAGACCGTGCGCTTCAAGCTGGCCGATATGAAAACCGAACTCACGATCGGCCGCACATTTCTCGATGACTGCATTGCACGGCATCTGGTGGGCGAACTCGATGTTCCGCGTGCCGCCATGGCGAAATACTGGCTCACCGAACTCACCGGCCGCGTCGTCGATACCTGCGTGCAACTGCATGGCGGCTACGGCTATATGTGGGAATATCCGATTGCGCGCGCTTATGCGGATGCGCGCGTGCATCGCATCTATGGCGGCTCCAACGAGATCATGCGCGAACTGGTGGCGCGCATTGTCTAGGAACTATAAAGACGACGCGCCCACGCCAGACGCATCGTCCAAATCAATTAGCTCTCGATCTCGGCCCAGCCATTATTGAGCACCACAATACCACGCTCGACCACTGAGCAGCGGAACGCGGTGATGCCGTCCGGCTCTTTCCACAATTCAGTGCGGATCGTCTCGCCCGGATAGACCGGTGACGAAAACCGGCAATTCACGCTGCGAACCCGCTCAGGCCGGTAGCCCGCGGCGGCCTTGAGCACCGCATGCCCGGCGACACCAAACGTGCACAGCCCGTGCAGGATCGGCTGGCGGAATCCCGCCGCCTTGCCCACTGCCGGGTCGGCATGCAGCGGATTGTAATCGCCAGAGAGCCGGTAGATCAGTGCCGATTGCGGCAGGGTCGGCAGGTCTACAATCTGGTCCGCCGGCCGCTCCGGCACGGCGCGCGCCCGGCGCACCGGCCCAGCAGGGCCACCGAAATTGCCATCCGCCCGGGCGATAGTATTGCGCCAGTTGAGCGCGATCACATCGCCAGTCTCGGCATCGATGATCTCGCGCTCCGAATAGATGAAGGCCCCCTGGTCACCGCGATCGATCACCTGGGCGACTTTCATCCGCGCCACCAGGCGCCCCTCCACCGGCAGCTTCCGCAGGATGGTGAT
>CANJOG010000201.1 GCA_947475475.1 Acetobacteraceae bacterium | reverse complement strand
GTTCCAGCGATCCATCTGGCCCTGATTGATCTGCTGGGTGCCGTGATAGAGGCCGGTGGTGTCGCCGAGGCCGACGGTGTTGGCCGTGGAGAACAGGCGGAAGGACGGGTGCGGGCGGATGACGCGGTTCTGGTCGAGGAGTGTGAGCTTGCCTTCGACTTCGAGCACGCGCTGGATCACGAACATCACATCCGGGCGGCCGGCATCGTATTCGTCGAATACCAGGGCGCAGGCGTGCTGCAGCGCCCAGGGCAGGATGCCTTCGCGGAATTCCGTGATTTGCTTGCCGTCTTTGAGGACGATGGCGTCCTTGCCGATCAGGTCGATGCGGCTGATATGGCTGTCCAGATTGACGCGGATGCAGGGCCAGTTGAGGCGGGCTGCGACTTGCTCGATATGCGTCGATTTGCCGGTGCCGTGATAGCCCTGGATCATGACGCGGCGATTGAAGGCGAAGCCGGCCAGGATGGCGAGCGTGGTCTCGCGGTCGAAACGGTAGGCAGGGTCGATTTCGGGCACATGTTCGGTGCGGATGGTGAAGGCGGGCACTTCCATGTCCGTGTCGATGCCGAAGACCTCGCGCGCCTTGACCGTGGTGTCAGGCAGCGAGATTGCCGAGGTCGGCGTGGCGCGGGTTTCGGCGAGGGCGGTAACCTTGTTCATCGAGACGACGATCCTTAATCGGGCGGGGCCTTAATCGGGCGGGCCTTCAACGCGCGGGGGCAGCCGGATTAGAGCGGTTTTTGTCCGGGTGGGAAAGCTCTGAGGCACGATATCAGCCGGCGGCTTCCATGCGTTCTTCAGCGAGGCGGTCCTCGTTCAGGCGGGTCTTGAGCGTGGCATAGGCGAGGTTGATGACTTTGAGCCGTTCCTCGGACGTGCGGTCGCCGCCATTGGCGTCGGGATGGTGGCGCTTGGCCAGTTCCTTGTAGCGGGTTTTCACCTCGGCCAGCGTGACGGGCCAGGCGAGGGCGAGCTGGTGCAGCGCGTCCTTGAGGTCCGCCGGGGTGGCATCGCGGGTGAATTTGTCGCGGTATTTCTTGGCGCGGTTGAGGCGGGCCTCGGAGAGCACATCCAGCGGATCGGCGCCGAATTCGGCCTCGAGCCCGCCGCCATTGCGGCCGAGCGGCCAGGTGGGACGGCGGCCGGTGACATCGGCACGCAATTCCGATTCGATCTGGCCGGGCGTCATGCCGCGGTAATAGTCCCATTTGGCGTTATAGGCGCGCACATGCTCGAGGCAGAACCAATGGTAATCGGCGAGCGAGGTCGGCGATTTCGGCGCGCGGTATCCAGCCAGCTCATCGCAGCCGGGAATATCGCACGGTCTGCCCGGCGCGGCCGGGTCGGGCGCAAAGGCCCGTGTCCGGTTGGAACGGCGGGTCATCGCGTCCTTATGTGCGGGGCGGTGCCGCCGGGGCAAGGGGTGGTTCGATGCACGGCGGTTGCGCGGGGGCGAAAGCGGGGCGATATTTGCGCCATGCAGACCCGTGAAGATCGTATTCGTTCCATCCTCACCGACCGCTTCGCGCCGTCGCTGATCAAAATTACCGATGATTCCAGCAAGCATGCCCATCATGCCGGTGCGCGGGCGGAGGGGCAGACGCATTACAGCGTGTTGCTGGTGTCCGTCGCGTTTGCGGGTGTGAACCGGGTGGCGCGCTCGCGCGCGGTGCATGAGGCGTTGGAGGCTGAACTTGCCTCTGGCTTGCATGCGCTGGCCCTGAGCCTGCGCACGCCGGAGGAGCAGGCGAAGCTCGCCGGTTAGACCCGCGCGAGGCCGAAGAGCGGGCGGAGCCGCATACCGATCAGGCTGCCGGGAATGGCGGCCAGGAACCATGCCAGCCCGTGCAGGCTGCCCGAGGCAATGCCGCCGACCAGGGCGCCGATATTGCAGCCGAAGGACAGGCGGGCGCCGAAGCCCATCAGCAGTCCGCCGATCGCCGCGGCCAGTGCGACGCGGAAACCGGGCCAGGACTGATTGCGGAAGCTGCCACGCCAGCCGGCGAGCATTGCGGCGCCGAGCAGCATGCCGATATCGGCGAGCGAGGAATCGCTGGCGAGGATGGAGTTTTGCAGCGCTCCTTTTGGCCCATCCCAGTTCCAGAAAGTGGTGTGGGAGAGGTCCAGCCCCAGCGTCGTTGCGATCTTCGCGCCCCAGACGGTGAGCCCCATGGTGACGCCCCAGGGCTGGCCGGAAATCAGGAAGACCAGCGCCGCGAGGATGCCGATGGCGATGGCGGCGCTGGTTTTCACTGTTGAGGGGCGCGGGCCGTGCCGCAGCAGGATGGCGATCATGCCGCCGATGATGGCGAGCGTGGCCGCCAGCCCCCACCAGGGGCCGAGCAGGTCGCCCAGACCCAGCGGTGGGATGGCGGGAAGGGCCTGCAAAGCGGGGAAGGCGAGGCTGCCGAGCAGGCCGCCAGCGCAGAAGAGGGGGAGCGCGATCAGCAAGGATGGCGAGCCGCCACCGGCCTTGTAGAGGCATCCGGAGCCGCAGCCATTGGCGAGCTGCATGCCGATACCGAACAGCGCTGCCCCACCCAGCACCGGCACGCCGACCGGGGAAACCAGGCCGTTATAGCCATCGGCGATCTCGCCCATCGGCACGATCAGGATGGCGGCGATCGCTGCCACCAGCAGCCCGGCTGCGAGGTTGGAGCCGTCACCCTTTCCCAGCCAGGCACGGTAGGAGGAGGTGTAGCCGAACTCGACGGCGAGGAAGATCGCGCCGAGCGTGGCCGTCACCGCCAGGAGGGCGAGGCCGAGATAGGAGCCACGTGTCAGAAGGACCGCCGCGCAGAGCAGCAGGCCGAATGCGGCGAGGCCGGTGATGACGGCGTCGCGCGGCGCCGGGATCAGCCCCGGTGCCGCGCCTTTGGGGCCGGTTTGGAGCGAGGCGCTCACTTCGTCTCGATGACCATCGGACGCGCCGCATCGGCGGTCCATTGCGACATCGAGCCGTCGTACATCTTGGTGCTCTTCTTCTCCAGCACTTCGGAGAGCACGAACCAGTCAGTGGCGGCGAGATGGCCGGTGTTGCAATAGGTCACGGCCGGATCATCGCCGACTGCGGCGAAGAGTTTTTCAAGATCGGACTTTGATTTCAGCTTGGAGGAAGCCGACAGCGCCGTGGTCTGGTCCACCCAGACCGCGCCGGGCAGATGGCCGAGCGCCTTGACCGCGGAGGTCTTGGACGTGCCGTTCCATTGCGCGGGCGGGCGGGCATCGACGAGTTTGCTGGAACCGGTGGCGACCGCCTTTTCGACTTCCGGCAATTCGGCGCGGATGGAGGCATCGTAGCTCGCCGCGAAGGTCACGGCGGGGCGCTTTGCCGGGGCGGTGGAGACCGGATCGGCGGCATCGGCGCGCCAGCCATCCCAGCCGCCATCGAGCAGCGAGACGTCTTTGTGGCCGAGCACTTTGAAGGTCCAATAGACGCGCGCCATGGCGCCGAAATCGTCGCCCGCAATGACCGGATGGCTGTCATTGGCGACACCGAGCCCGCCAATCAGGGCGGCGACCTGGTCGATCGGCGGCAGTGCGCCACCGGCGCCATCGGACGTGGCGACACGCCAGCCGGATTTCTCGTAATCGGTGGCAATGGCGCCGGGCACATGGCCGGCGGCATATTTTTCGGCGGTGCGGATATCGAGCACGACGACCTTGGCGTCATCGAGCTTGCCGCGCAGCCAGTCAGCAGAGACCAGCGGCTGGGCGAGGGCGGCCTGCGCCGCCACGGTCAGCGCGGCTGCGAAGGCCGGGAGGATGAGGCGGGAGAGTTTCATCGGATGAACCCTGTCTGGCGGCGTTGGAATGGCGTTTGGAGATAAATATTCTCCCATACCCAGGATATCTTGCAAGGATAAAAATATTATTCTACCCCACAGCTCATGTCAGCCCAGAGAGCCTCGCATGAGCCGTGCTTTTGAGATGGACGAGATCGACCGCGCCATCCTGCGCATCCTGGCCGCCGATGCCAGCATGGCGATTGCCGATATCGCCGAAGCGGTGGGGCTGACGGCCACACCCTGCTGGAAGCGCGTGCGCCGGCTGGAGCAGGAAGGGGTGATCCGTGGCCGGGTGGCGCTGCTGGATCAGGCGAAGCTCGGCGTGCCTGTCTCGGTGTTTGTCAGCCTGCAGGCGGCGGATCATTCGGAGACCTGGCTGGATGGTTTCGCCGCCGTGCTGGCGGGGATGCCGGAGATTGTCGATGCCTGGCGGATGAGCGGGGATATCGACTATCTGCTGCATGTGGTGGTGCCCGATGTGGCTGCTTATGACGCGTTTTACCGGCGGCTGATCGGGGCGGTATCGCTGCGCAATGTCACCAGCCGGTTCGCGATGGAGCGGATGAAACAGGCGCCACTGCCGATTTGATCCAGTTGGTTGAACTATCCGGCTTTCTTGCCTTCCCGCCGGTCCGCATAGCCGCTGTAAAGCCCGGCGCCGATGATGATGGCGATGCCGATGAAGCTGGTGGTGTCGGGAATGACGCCGAAGATGAAGAAATCTCCGACAATGGCGGCCACCACCTGGAGATAGAGGAACGGCGCCAGCATCGAGGCCGGGGCCAGGCGGTAGGCGTGCAGGATCAGCACCTGTCCACTCGCCGAGCAGGCGCCCATCAGCAGGCCGAGCCAGAACTCGCGCGTCTCAGGCATGGCGGCGCCGAAGGGCAGCATGGCGGTGAGCAGGAGCAGGCCGGAGGCGGCGGACCAGAATAATGTCGTGTCGGTGCGCTCGCGCCCGCCCATGAAGCGGGTGATCAGCAGCGCACTCGCCCAGGTCAGCGCCGAGGCGAGCGGGATCAATGCGGCGAGTTGCAGCGCCTCGCCGCCGGGGCGGACGATGACGACCACGCCGGCCAAGCCGACGAAAATCGCGATCCAGCGGCGCGGTCCGGCACGTTCGCCAAGGAACAGG